>DASVGM010000355.1:0-9697 GCA_036379555.1 Pirellulales bacterium
GTAAAACACCGTGCGGCAAGTGCTCGGATCGCGGTCAAAGTCGGCAAGTCGGGGCTCGAGTTGTTCGGCGCGGCGCTGCGACTCATTGACGCCGCCGCGCACGGCAAGCGCCCAACAGGCAGCCGCCTCGCAGCTCAAACCGAGCTTCGCGTCATCGCCGAGCACGGCGAGGGCCTCTTCGATGTGCTGCCAGGCGTCACCGCCCCGGCGACAGTCCGCCTCGATGCGAGCGGTGTCGAGCGCGAGCACGGCGAGCAAACGGCGCTCGTAGTAGGGGATGGCCAACGGCGATGTTTGCTTGAATTGTTCGAGGGCCGCCAGCGCCTCGTCGTAGCGCCCCAAATCCCGCAAGACCATTGATTTGATTCCAAGAGCCATTCGCGACGCCTTCGGGTGCATCGCGGCCGACTTGTCACAGATTTCGAGCGCATCGACAAGCTCCCCGCGCTTACGCAGACAATCGGCCAGGCTCGCAAGAATCTCGGCCGCCGCCGGCGTGTTGTTTTCGGCGATCGCGGCGTCGTATGCCTGTCGAAAATGCTGTTCCGATTCGTCGAGCCGCCCGAGATTGCCGCACGCGACGCCTGCCATCCGGTGCGTCGCAAGAAGGAACTTGCCGTTGGCGCCCAGGGCGATTGCATCGCCAGCCCAGCGCAAACAATCGGCGGGCCGACCCGAGTTGAAGGCGGAAAGCACCAGGTGAGTCATGCACTCGATTCGCACCTGTTTATTCGATGGCGGCGTTACCTCCAGCGCTCTCTCGAATGCGGCATAGGCTTCCTCGTGGCGGTTCTGGCGCTCGTGCAAGGTTCCCTCGGTGAGGTGTCGAAGCGGTTCGGCCGTGGCCCGATCGATGGCCGCCGCGGCGAGGTTTCGCTCTTCTTCGGCCTCGTCGGATTCGCCGAGCGCTTCGAGGCAATCGGCAAGCCGGCGGCGGAGATCCGCTTCGAGCGCTTTGTGCGGACCTGGCATTCGCAAATGTGACAAGATGCGAATACTTGCGCGGCAATAATCGGCCGCTAGGGCATGTTGTCCGCCTGATAAATAGAGATCGACGAGTCCCTGATGCGCGACGAGTTTATACACGGACCCCAGCAGCGACGGCGTCGCTGCCACTCGCTTCAGGTATCTCGTCAACCGTTCGGGATTGGTCTCCCGATATTTCTGCATCGCGCGCTGCGGCAATACATGGAAATAGACTTGATGAAGCAGAATCAGCAAGGCGGATGCCGCCGAAAGGCAGCCGATGACCAGCAGCGGATGGCGAACCAACGGATCCATTGATAACCGCACTTCCAACGACGGGCGAATTGAAGGGATGCCAGCTTAAAACTCGGAAAAGCTGCCATGTGGGAATGGGGTTATTCTACCTCGGCGCGCACCGCGATGCCAGCCGCCATCGAGGGCTTTTGAAAAAAGCTCAAGTTTGACGCGTCAAGGCTTTCACGAGCCATCTGTGTTGGTGAAGACATCCCTGAAAGAGTATTTGGTGTCAACAAGGAACAACAAGACACCAAAGGAAAGGAAGAAAAGGTGACACACATCGTTCTTCAGGCTCAACGTCGCCCAGATCGACCCGCCGTATGCGAAGTATGTTCGGAGTATTGCCATGTCAATCCTCGCCATCAACGAGGTGCGCCCCCGTGTTTTTCGCATTTTCTTCCCCAGCACGCGCGTCGCCGTGCCGGGCCAGGTGGCCTGGCCACGGTTTGACTAACCATGAACCTTACGGCGCACGGCCCACAAAGTGGTTGCGGTCGATATAGATGGTTCGCTCGTCGTCGTCGCAAATGCCCCGTCATTTGTAATGGGCATGATGAAACCGTCGCCGCGCCGAACGCGGCGCGGTAAACCGAAAGCCAGTCGGCGGAAAGTGGTTCCATGGAGCCACAGTTGACCGGAACGGGGCCGAACAAATCCCGGCTTCACGCCCGCCTGCTTGCACGCCTTTTCCACATCCCGACAAACGCCCGGCCCGGAGGGTGGCGCGCAAATGAACCCTCCAAGCCAACCGGGCGGTAGAAAGACAGAATGCAGGCGGCGGCAGAGGCAAACGCGCGATACCGGCCGAGTTCCACGCAGCAGGAAAACATGCTGATATCAAGTCGCGGGGAAACCGGCACATGGTCGGTGCAAATTTGCACCGACCGCAAAAATGCGGAGTTTTTCTATTTACGCCACCCATAGTAGTTATTTTTTGTCTCGACTCTGGAGCATAACGAAAAACTGCGAAGCGACATCGTCTCCGCTTTACGCCGGTGCCGTGGCAAGGCCCTTGGCCGCAACCAAAAAGGAAAGGACGAATCGGCCGATCTGAAACGCACCGAGATCAAAAGAAGGTCGCTCCGCGACAACGGAAAGCGGCGATGAATCGCACGCACTCCAAGACGGCAAGCCACCCACCCCAGGGGCAGTGTCAGGCGAGGTGCGCAAAAAAACCCTCCAAGCCAACCGCGCGGTAGAAAAACAGAATGGGGGGGACATCTAAAATGGTCTGTGCAGATCTGCACAGACCGCAAAAATACGGTGTTTTTTGATATTAACCACCTATTATGGTTGTTTTTTTCCTCGACTCCGCGGCATTTCGGAAACTGCGAAACGACATCGTCTCCGCTTCACGCCAGCGCCGTGGCGAGGCCCTTGGCCGCCACCAAAAAGGGAAGTAACGAAGCGGCCGATTTGAAACGCACCGAGATCAAAAGAATGTCGCTCCGCGACAAAGGAAAGCGGCGATCAATCGCACGCACTCCAAAACGTCAAGCCACCCCATGGTCAGTGTCAGGCGTGGCGCGCAAAGAAACCCGCCAAGCCAACCGCGCGGTAGAAAAACAGAATGCGGGCGGCGGCAGACGGTAAAGTCTGCTGTTCGTTCTTTGACAATTCGGAATACATACGGAGCGGCCACCACGCCGACACGATGCGGCAGACACCCTTACCCCCCATGTTTGTTATTGCGGGGGTGCGGCGGCGTCGGCGCGGCGGCCGCGCACAAGCCCAAGCAGGCAAAGAGTTAACGCCGCGAAAAACAATGTCGCATTTTTTGTTTCTGTCAACGACGACGACTATCTTGTCAACGACAAGGCGCTAGCCCGGATTATTCACCGGCCCCGGCGGGGGCGGCGCACACGGTGTAGCAGAATTACTCAGGAAATTGCCCTGGTTTTCATCATTCAGGGCGTCGCGGATCGGAATGACAACTCGTAAGAAATCTGGCCGTAACCTGCTGCCACGGCCCGACTTCTCACGAAGTCGGCTACGGGCCGGTGAGTAATCCGGGCCACGAAGCCCATGCTACACCGCGACCGCCACCGCGTGCGATTCGCCTTCCACCAGATCGGCGCCGTGCGCGTACTGCATGATTTCCTCCGTGCTCGAGGGATCGACGGCCCGGCAGCTTGCGGCCAAACGCTCGGAAAGCTCCCGCAACTCCGCTTGCCAGGCGGCCGGTTCCATTTCGGGCGGCGTGATTGCGGAAAACTCCTCACAGAGCAAAATCAGCCGCAGCAGGTGCCGGAAAACAATGCCCTCCTGCTTGATCAAGTCGCGCGATTTGACAAAGTTGTTGAAGTTGCCGCCAAAAAAGAACAGCTCGCCCGCCACCCAGACCGCCGGCGTCTCGGAGTCCATCACGTCGGGATACAGCGCGTCGAACAGCAGGCGCAGCTTCTCGGCCAACTTCGGCGCCCGCTCAAAAGGTTCATCGCGATCGTAGCGATCCGCTTCATCGTCATCGTCCTCCGCCGGCGGCGCCGCCATTAAACCGCGGGCGATCAATTCGTCGTCAAGCCGCGTCGCGGCCAGCGGGCCGGCGGGCAAATCGCGCGGAACACGCACGTGTTTGAGCACCGGCCCCGGCAAGGCCAACACGCTCTCCAAAGCCTGCAAGCGCTCCGTCGCGTCGGCAATGCCCAATTGCTCGATCAAAAAGGCGCCGTACAAAGGGTTCACGCTGCGAAAACCCAGCAACCGCGGCAGCGTTTCCGTCGGCGTGGCCAACTTGGGTGAATAACGCGGCGGCGGTGGCGGAGGTTCCGGCCGGAGAGCACCGGTTGCCGGATCGAACGCTCCCTGGGCCGAGCCGAACAGGCCCTTTTTGGGCGGCGCGGCGGCCTGTGGTTCGGCCGCCGTCTTGGGTTCCGGCGGTGCGGGATCGAGCGTGACGTAACCTGCCCCGCTGAGCGTCAGCAGCATGCGATCGAGCGCGGCCTCGCCGGCGCGGATGCGCGGCTCATCCATCAGCCGCTTGCGCACCAGCTTGCGAACCGTTTCCACCTCCGGAGAAATCGTCAACAAATAGGCCAGTAATCGCCAGGGAAGTTGCCCCTTGCTATATAACTTGCCGGCCGGGGCGAGCTTCAGTTTTTCAAACTGCTGCTCGTTCCAATAGACGTGGTTCTCGCGCCGCGTCGGCCGCTTCTTCTTGAGCGCCTTCTTGGCCTTCATCAGCCCCAGATCCTTCGTGTCTTCGGGAATGGCGTCGTACTTCTGTTTCCAACGCAGGATTTTGACGTCGTCTTCATGGGCCAGTGAGAAGACGTAGCCGCGATCGTCGAATTGCGGCCGTCCCGCTCGGCCGAAAATCTGATGGGCGGTACTGGCGTCGAGCAGCTTTTCTTCGCCGGGCTTGCCTTTGACGAGCGAAGTGAGCACCACGCTACGAGCGGGCAGGTTGATGCCCGCCGCCAGCGTCTCGGTGCAAACGCAGACGGCCAACAGCTTGCGTTGGAACAAGTGTTCGACGATGCGGCGGTATTTGGGCAGCAGGCCGGCGTGATGCACGCCCACGCCGCGCATGAGCAGTTGTTTGAGCTTGCTGCCCGCCCCCTGCGAGAGATCGAGCCGGTTGACCTCGTCCAGCAGCCGCGCTCGCGTTGAATCGGCCAGCAGGTGGCACCCCTTGAGTTGTTCGGCCACGTTCCAGCATTCATCGCGATTGAAGCAAAACACCAAGGCGGGTGTTTGCCGGCCGGCGTCGTCGCCTTGTGAAATGCGTGTGGCGAACTCGTTCAACAGTTCATCGGGTATCCATTGAAACGTGAGCGGCACGCGGCGCTCGCTGCCTTCCACCAGGTCGATCTTACGCCCGTGACAACGATCGAGCCAGTTGACGAACTCCAGCGAGTTGCCCACGGTGGCCGAAAGCAACAGCAGCCTCACATGGGCGGGCAACATGCCCAGCGACAGTTCCCAGACGACGCCGCGTTCGACGTCGCCGAAGCTGTGAAACTCGTCCATCACCACCGCGCTGACCGGCGTAAAGTCAAAGGCCGCCTGGTGCAGCAGTCGATTGAGCAAAATCTCGGCCACCACCACCAGCACGCGCGCCTTGGGGTTGACGCGGCGGTTGCCCGTGACCAGCCCGACATCGTCGGGCGAAAACCCCCAGCGAACGGCGGCCGCTTGCATTTCGTTGAATTTTTGCTCGGTAAGGGCGATGAGCGGCGTGGTATAGTAAGCCATCGTGCCGTTGTGCAGCGCCTCGAAGAGGGCGGCTTCGGCGATCAATGTTTTGCCGGTGCCGGTGGGTGCGCAGACCAGCACGCCTTGCTTGGCGGTGAACCAGGCCAACAGAGCTTCTTCTTGCACCGGATACGGCGGATAGGGAAGCTGCTTGAGATAGATTTCCGCCAGATCGTCACGGCTGAGGGTGGAAGACATTCCGCAAGTGTAGCGACGACAGGTAAGGTCTGCCAGCTTGCCTGGATTCCCAGAATACCCTTGGTATCAAAAGCCAGATTATAGGACCGTCTCGCCAAGGCCGATGAGAACAAAGGCGTCCCAATTCCGTCCGGTTGGAGTATCGATGTCGCAAACCGTTAGCCCGCCGACGCGCCAGGCGCCCGTCAAGAACGAATCTCGCCCGGCGGCGGAGACGCCGGGATGGAAGCTCGTGCGCTTGATCGGCCAAGGGCAGCTTTGCCGGGTGTATGCGGCGCGGCCGGCGTCGCACCCGGCGAATCGTCCAGCGGGTTATGCCGTCAAGGTGCTGGATGAAAAGTGGCACGGCCGGCCGGAGGCGATTGATGTCGTGCGCCGCGAGGCGCTGGTTGGCAAACGCCTCTCGCATCCGAATCTGATCTCGGTGCTGGCCGCGCACGTCGGCGCGCCGCCTTATTTTCTCGTGATGCCGCTGTTGGCCGGAACGTCGCTCGATCGCCGGCTGCGCCGCGGAGAACGGCCGGGCGTCGCCGTGGCGCTTTGGATCGCGCGGCAGGTCGCTCAGGCGCTGGCCGCCTTGGAGCAGGCCGGTTGGATGCATGCCGACGTGAAGCCCAGCAATATTTTTTTCGCGCCCGACGGGCATGCCACGTTGCTTGACCTCGGCTTCGCACGTCAGCCGGCGGAGGAAACGAGCCTTGCCAACCGCTCGGTGATGGGTACGATCGAGTATATTGCCCCTGAGTCGATCACCTCGGCGCTGCGGCCGGACGTGCGTAGCGATATTTACAGTCTTGGCGCCACGCTCTATGAGTTGCTCGCGGGCCGGCCGCCCTTCATGGCCGGCAGTCTCGAGCAGCTTGTTCAGATGCATCGGCAGGCCGAGCCTTATCCGCTGCGCATGTTCTCGCCGTTGGTGCCGACGGAAGTGGCCGGTTTCACGCACCAGATGTTGGCCAAAGAGCCGTTGCGGCGACCACAAACACCGCAAGAAGTGGTCGGCCGGCTGATCGAACTCGAAATCGCCGCCTTTAACATGCGTTGAACCTATTCATGGCCATAGACACTCCCGCTCGCATCGCCGTATTGGGCGCTGGCCCGGTGGGCCTGGAAGCGGCGCTCTACGCGCGGTATCTGGGTTATGACGTCGATCTTTATGAGCGCGGCGACATTGCCGACAACATGCTGCAATGGGGGCATGTGCGGTTGTTTACACCCTGGCGAGAGAACGTATCGCCGTTGGCCCTGGCCGCGCTGCGCAGTCAGGACGAATCGTGGCGGCCGCCCCAGGACGACGCGCCGCTCACAGGCCGTGAGTTTGTGGAGCGTTTTTGCCGGCCGCTGGCCTATTCCGACTTGCTTATCGACAGCCTGCGGCTACAAACAGAAGTGCTGGCCGTCGGACGCGAAGGACAACTCAAGGGCGACCATGCCGGCGAAACGGAGCGCGAAGACGGCGACTTCCGGCTCTTGCTGCGCGATGCCCAAGGCAACGAATCCACCGCCACGGCCGACGTGGTAATCGACGCGACCGGCACCTATCGTCAGCACAATTGGGCGGGCGCGTCGGGCATTCCCGCGCCAGGCGAGCGTGCCGCCGCCGACGCCATTGACTATGGCTTGCCCGACGTGTTCGGCCGCGACCGCCGGCGTTATGCCGGCAAACGGGTGCTCGTTGTTGGCGCCGGATATTCCGCCGCGACGAGCGTCGTGGCTTTGGCTGAATTGGCCTCCGCCGAGCCGGGCACGCATGTTGTTTGGATCACGCGCAAAGCCGTTGATGCGAATGAACCTCCTCTGGCGGTCATCGAGCAAGACCGGCTGGCCGATCGCGACCGTCTGGCGCGCGCGGCCAACGCGCTGGCCGGCGGAGCTTCAACTGCGGTCTCGCATCACCACGGCACGTCGATCGACCGCGTCGTTCGGCTGGGCGACGGACGCCTATCGGTTCGCCTTTGCGGCCCGGCCGCCGCGACGATCGAAGTCGATTGCATCGTGGCCAACGTCGGTTATCGGCCGGATCGCGGCCTGTATGCCGAGTTGCAGATCCACGCGTGTTACGCCAGTGAAGCTCCGCATCAACTTGCCGCGGCGCCTGGCCCAGTGGCGCTCGTCCATCCTGAACCCGATTTCTACATCCTCGGCGCCAAAAGCTTTGGGCGCGACTCGCAGTTTTTGCTATCGAACGGCTTGGCCCAGGTTCGCGATCTCTTCACGATTCTCGGCGACCGGGCCAACCTCGATCTGTATCAAAGCGTGGCGGGCTTGGCGCACGGGCTCTAGTGTTAATTGGCGAGCAGAATCAGATTGCCATCGGCCTTCAGCGCCAGTCGCCAGCGGTTGCCATCAATGAAATTGACATGGATGAGAGCGGCGGTGGGCACTTCATCCGATCCCGGCTCGTCGTCCAATTGCGGATGGCGTTCAACCTCGTAGGTGGCCAACTGCGGGTCTTTGCCCAAGCCGCGCACGTAGTCTTGGGCAACGTGAATGTATTCGGCGTCTTGAAGTTGGTCGTTGGGCTTCAGCGGCGGGCGCGTCAGCGACGAAAGCGGCGTGGGCGGCAAAGGCGCGCCGTTGATGCAGCCGGTCGTCGCCGCCAGAGCGAGCATACAGAAGAAGCGGTTCATGAACGAATGTTACCAGGATCAAATGAGAGACTATTGTAGGCGAGGGCATTGCCGGGCGCGAAGATCAATGTCGTTTTTAGATGCTATCCGAAGACTCGCCGTGAGGCGGGCCGCCGGCCCGTCTGGAAGCGAAAGACGGCTCGGCGAGCCGCCCCACAATACGCTGCCACGGCGAAATCCGAGTTTTCGGATGGCCTCTTAATCAAACGCGCCATGAAAGTACCAACCACCGTCGCTAAGCTGGCGGAAAAGCCAGAACCAGCGGCCGGTGGTCGTTTCCACGCGATAGTAATCGCGCCGCACACTTCGGCCGCGCCACCAACCGGTATAAATGCGCTCAGGCCCCCAAGTGTGCTCGACACGGTGCCGCGCGCCTGAAAACGAAAAACTCCGCGGCGGACCATGCGCCGCCGCCACCACTTGCACCGGTTGCGGGCGAACCGCCAGCGACAGCGGGCGCGCCAATGACCAACGCCCGGTCGCCGGGCCGGCAGGCAAATCCGCCCGGCGTGAAGAGGTTTTTTTCTTGCGGCCCGCGGGCGACACGCCCGTGACACTGGCTCGTCGCCGGCCTCCATCAACCAGTGGCTCGTACCTCCAGGCCAATTCAGGCTGAGCTTCCGGCAACAGCCTCGCCCGTACCACCGCATTGCGTCCCAACCGATTGCTCAACCGATCGATCAACAGCGCCGTTTGCCGCGGATCGCCGCGGCGAGCAAGCTCTTCAAATAATTCCCGCTGACGCACTTCCAAGGGCGCGGCCGCCGTGACCGAAAGCCCCAGTTCGGCCAGCGGCTCGGCCAATTGCCGATGCGCCGCTTCCCATTGCAGGGCGATCAGCTCCGCCAGGTGCCGGGGCGAAGCGCTCGGCTGATACAAACCGATGACGACTTCACTCGCCTTGCCGGTTTCTCCTCGTAAGCGGCAAACCAGCTCTTGCGCTCCCTGCCGCCGCGCGGAAAGTTGCCCCGCAATTTGTTCCAACTGTCGCTGCAGGGCGTGTTCGATCATTTCCCGGCGAGCGGTGGCCTGCTCGAATATCGTTCGCACTTCGATTTGCGGCACAGGGTGGCAGGCCGCAATCGTTTCGGCCGCGGCGCCGGTGGCTTGATCGAGCCGCAACAAAAGCTGCTGGCCAAAGCGAGCCGCCAGGCTGTCCCGCGAGAAAGAAAGAAGCTGCCCGATTTGCCGCAGACCAAGCTCCCGTAATGTTTCGCCGCACACCGTTGAAAGCCGCAACGCCTCAACCGGCAAGGAAGCCAACGCGGCCAGCGTCCGCCCCGGCGCGATAATAATGCCGTGGCAAGTTCCGGGTTCTTCGGACGTTGACGTATCGGCTGACATTTGCGGGCTTGCACGGCTTGGTGACGGGCTAGGAAGCCCATCCTCCATTCGCAGGCCGTAATGCG
>DASVGM010000356.1:0-6120 GCA_036379555.1 Pirellulales bacterium
GGCCGCCCGCCACCACGCAGGAAGAGGAAGAGTAGTACGGAGATGCCTTTGATTCCCTTCGTCATCGAAAAGAGCGGCCGCGAAGAGCGGGCTATGGACATCTATAGCCGGCTGCTGAAAGACCGCATCGTCTTTCTCGGCAGCGGCGTGAACGACGAAGTGGCAAACTCGATCGTCGCGCAACTGCTGTTTTTGCAGTCGGAAGACGCCAAGGCGGACATCCACTTGTACGTCAATTCGCCGGGCGGCAGCGTCAGCGCCGGGCTGGCCATTTACGATACGATGCAATTTGTGACCTGCGACGTGGCCACCTATTGCATTGGCCAGGCCGCCTCGATGGGCGCGGTGTTGCTCACCGCCGGCGCGCACGGCAAGCGGCACGCCCTACCCAACGCGCGCATCATGATCCACCAGCCGTTGGCCGGCATGGAGGGCACCGCCGAAGAGATATTGATTCACGCCAAGGAATTTAAGAAGGTCAAGCAAAAGCTGAACAATATTTTGCTCAAACACACCGGCCATCCGCTGGAAAAAGTCGAGCAAGACACCGACCGCGACCGTTTTATGTCGGCCGACGAAGCGCTCGAATACAAGCTGATCGACCGTGTGATTGAACGCATGGAGTCAGTGAAAACAACGTAGGTTCAAGCCGTAAACCGTAAACTGCTTCCCGCCCCCACTTCCCGCGATTGGGCGGGAAAGTACGCGATTTGAATGGAGTCAATTCGTGCGATTCGCCTGCAGGCCGTTCGGCCGCACAGGCGGCGCCGTAAGTGCGCGAGGTCGAAATGAACACGCTGCTGCGAACAATACTGGCCGCCTTGGTGGCGCTGGCCTGCGGCTGCCGAGCGAACGTCAGTCGTGAGTTGCTTGAGCGCGAGCTGCTGGCTCAGGAAAACCACATCTATCAACTGCAAGACATGGTGAATGAGAGCGGCGCGCGGCTTGACTCGTGCCACCGCGAGAACGAAGCCCTGCTGGCCGAGTTGGGACGCGCGCGCACCGGCGCCACGCGCAGCGAAAGCAAGATGAAAGAGAGGGCCGCCGAGGATCTTTCGCCGCCGGTGGTCGAGCCGGGCCTGGACGGGCCGGCACTGCCCTACGATGGCCCGCCGCTCATTTCGCCGCCCGATCCGCACGTGCCCGAAGGAGAACGTCTCATCAAGCCCGCCTCGACGGGCGTGAAATCGCGCCTCGGGCGGCGGGGCAAGGCGATTTCCCCGACTGATGGGCCGATTGATGAAGTGGTCACGCAGGTCACGTTGAACCGCAAGCTCACCGGCGGCCACAACGTGGACGGCCAGCCCGGCGACGAGGGGGTGATGGTAGTCGTCGAGCCGTTGAACGCCGGCGGCGATTTGGTTGAAGTGCCCGGCCAGATTTCGATCGTGGTGCTCGATCCGGCGATCGAAGGCGAAGGCGCCCGCGTCGCGCGCTGGGATTTTGATTTTCAGGAAGCGGCCGAGCACCTGAAACGCACTCCGCTGGGTGACGGGCTGCATTTCGATCTGCGCTGGCCGCACTCGCCGCCGACGCATCGCGTCTTGAACCTCTATGTGCGCTACACCACGGCCGACGGCCGCCGCTTGCAGGTGGAGAAGCAGATTGAGGTCGATCCACCGGGCGGCGCCGACGCCGCCGATCGTTGGACTGAAGACGCGCCGGACGGCCCCTCGCTCTCAGGCGCCAAGTCCGGCGCTGATTCGTCCGAATCGAAAACGATTCACTCCACGGCCGACGGCGAAAATGATGACACCACCGCCCGCCGCGATGGCGACTCTCCCTCCGCGCGAAAGCAAGGACCAAAATGGGCGCCGTATCGCTGACGCCTCGCCAAAGCCGTGCGCGGGCGCGGCGCGTGCCCCAGCAACGCCATCGTGGTCAACAAGATCGTGAGTGTCGCCGGATATAGCGGATGCAATGGAACCGGGCAGGGTGGCTGTCTGGCCGTCGTCCATCGCGGCCGTTCCCAACCATCTCGAGTGTGCCGCCAGGCTGGTTTTTCGGGGAGCGGCGCGCTCGTTTCCGAGGTTGCACCACCCGACGTCATGACGACCGTGGCCGCCAGAATCGTCGCCGCCAGCACGCGGTATCGCCAAGGAGACCGGCCGCGGCGAACGGTAATGACGGCGATGGCGTTTGCGGGCGAAGTCATGAGAACCCTGAAGCTGCGTCCAGCGCGATGGCGGCCCACCGCTTTGTTTTGCGGCCAAGCCGGCTGCTAGTACCTTCTTTCAATGCAAGCCACGCGCCACCTCGGCAAAGGCGACCGTTTGAGCGGGTCGTGCCGTTGGTATGCGGCCGCAAGGCGTTTTTGCCGAGCCTGCGATGCTTTTTCGCCACCGCGACCAAGACCGGATTGATGCCAAAAACCACCTTGGCCGCGGCCATCTTGGAGTGCGGCGATTCATCGCCGCTTTCATCCGTCGCGGAGCGACCTTTTCCTTGATCGCCAGGATTGCGGTATAAAAAGAAGATCGCTCCGCGATAACGGAAAGCGGCGATGAATCGCACGCACTCCAAGACGACGGCACACGCGCCCGCCCAAGGACAGCCTCTCACGTCTGAATGGCAGCACTGGGCCTTGCTTCACGATGCCGCTTGCCAACTCGGCGGCCACACGTTAGTTTCAATGGTTTCAGCATTTTGCGAGGAACCAGTTCGATATGGTCGCGGCTACGCCCGGTTACCAACGGGTCGTCATCACCGGCGTCGGCCTGACGGCGCCCAACGGCAACACACTCAAAGAGTTCCGCGCGGCGCTCCTGGCCGGCCGCAGCGGCGTGCAGCCGTATGAAATTCGCTACGTCGGCAAAACCTTGGCCGGCATCTGTCATTTTGATGAGCTGAAATACCAAAAAAAGAAGGATCTCCGCCGCGGCACGCGGGCGGGCAGCGTGGGCATTTATTGCGCCAACGAGGCCATCGCCGATGCCGGCCTCGACTGGCCCAATGTCGATAAAGCCCAGGTGGGCGTGTATGTGGGCGTCACCGAACACGGCAACGTCGAAACCGAGAACGAGATTTTTGAACTGAAGGGCTTCGATTACGACACGAAGTTCTGGTCGCACCATCACAATCCGCGCACCGTGGCCAACAACCCGGCCGGCGAGATTTCGCTCGGCCTGGGCATCACCGGCCCGCATTACACCATTGGCGCCGCCTGCGCCGCCGGCAACGCGGGGCTGATTCAGGGCGTGCAGATGTTGCGGCTGGGCGAGGTCGACGTGGCGTTGGCCGGCGGCGTCTCGGAAAGTATTCGCACCTTCGGTATTTTCGCCAGCTTCAAGAGCCAGGGAGCGCTGGCCGCCCATGACGATCCCGCCAAGGCCTCGCGGCCTTTCGACGTGCGGCGCAACGGCATCGTGGTGGCCGAAGGCGGCTGCCTGTACGTGCTGGAACGCTACGCCGACGCTCGGGCGCGCGGCGCCACGATTTATGGCGAGATCACCGGCTATCATCTAAATAGCGATGCCAGCGATTTTGTGCTGCCCAACCCAGACCGCCAGGCCGAGTGTCTCGGCCGCGCCCTCCAGCGCGCCCAGTTGACGGCCGAGGATATCGATATCGTCAGCACCCACGCCACCGGCACGACCTCCGGCGACGCTCAGGAGTGCGCCGCTTTGCGGCGCGTGTTTCAAGGCTCGCGGCGCACCTGCTTCAACAACGCCAAAAGTTACATCGGACACGCCATGGGCGCCGCCGGCGCCCTGGAACTGGCCGGCAATTTGCCGTCGTTCGACGATGGTGTCTGCCACCCCACCATTAACGTCGACGAGCTCGACCCCAACTGCGCGCTCGACGGGCTGGTGACCGCGCAACCGCGCGAACTGCCGCCTGTCAAAACGATTCTGAACAATTCGTTCGGCATGCTCGGCATCAATTCGGTATTGATCGTCAGTAAAGTCTAACGCCCGCCGGCAGCACCCGTCGCCCCTCAGTAAGGGCGGCGCTCGATTTTTCAAACTTGGTTTCTATTTCCCACAGCCTCAACCAACAGCCCCCGCTCTATGACCACCGTGGACATTCGCGAGGCGGTTCTCGATATTCTCTCGGGCATCGCACCGGACGAAGATTTAAGCAACCTCAAGGACGACGTGCCCTTTCGCGAGCAGCTTGAGCTCGACAGCATGGATTTTCTCGACATCGTGATGGAGCTGCGCAAGCGTTATCGCGTGCAGGTTCCCGAAGACGATTACCTCGAGCTGCGCAGCATGGAAAGCACGGTGGCCTATCTTGAGCCGCTGATGAAAGACCTGCAAAAAGCCTAAAGCTTTTGTGGGCCGCTGAACGCGCAATTCCCTCGCCAACCAGCCGCCGTAGGGCCGTAGGTGTTGCAGCCGCCAGACGTTATAGTCCCTATGGCGTGAGCGGCGGCTCAACGAATGTTGCCGCCGCGGCAACCTGCTGTGCGATGATCTTTTGTAGCGGCTTTTCGGCCGGCCAGCCGCGGATGTTGGCATGGTTCGGGTTATCGTGCAGAGGGGCGGCTTCGACATTTAACCTGCGAACCACACAATCGGCGGCGGAGAAATCGGCGCGACCGTAAAGCATCTTGCTGCGGACTTCCGCGACGCGCTCCCCAACGCCCCAAAGCTCGCTCTCACTCGCCAAGAGGTGGCGCGTCACCGAAAGGTCTGTGTAAGGGTGCGGAATGAACGCGTCTGGCTTCACCGAACGGTCGCTGCCGCGGATGTGGCTGCTGTGCAGAATATAGCGCGCGAGCGTCTCGTCGGTGGCGACTTGCGGCACGTTTGAAGAGTCGATCATGCTGCGTAAATCCGCTGGACAAGACGAAGGATCTCCTCTGGCACCTCCCCAAAAAACGCTTCGGTTCCATAGGACCGGTTCAAACCCACGAGGGCGGCATAGTGCAAATAGCCATCCGGCGTGACGCTGACCGAAAGCGTCCGGCGCGGCCCGCGATGCCATTCCAACGTCAACTGGCCGTCCGGTTCGGCACCAACCGACGGCGCCGGGCAGCCCAAAGGGAGAGAATCGAGGAATTGGTCGGCGTTGCGCAAAGTATCCTCGCTGACGGGCAGCGCGCCAAAGCCATCCCAATCAGCCTGGCGACACTCATTCCATACGGCGCCCAGTTGGCCACGCGTGCTCTCGATTCCGAACGCATTTGATTCGTTGAGCTTCCGCCATCCCTGCCGCGCTTCTCGCTCAACGTATCTGGCGGCGTCACTGAAGCCGCGTGTCATTAGCCCGGTGCTCATTGCTTCTCTCCTTGAAACCGCTTCACCGCGGCTTCTTTTAGCAAGACAAAAAACGCTTTATCTTTAAGCCATCGCATTTTCGCCAAATAGTCGTTTACCAACTCTTCCACCATTTTAATCGGCTGGGTACTGGCCACCTCAACGTCCAGTATAAGCCCCAGATCGCCGGTTTGCATGCCCTCTACGGGTTGGATCGTCTGAATGACGTTCACCTGGAATGGATGCCCTGGCACGTCGTGCCGGGTCTGCCAGAGAAAACTGGTAATCGGCAAACCGAGCTCGCGGAGCGTCTTTGGAGGCACTTTGAGGTATTTGTGCAGATTATCCAAAGTGATCGGAGCGATGTAATTGATGAACCGGACCCCTAATCGTTCGATTTCCACGGGCTGTGCCATGGCGGCAAAGATGTTCCAGACACGCGTTGCCTCGGATGAAAACGCCTCCCAGGTCTCATAAGGTTTCAGTCGGCTAAACAGCACTCCGTCACGGTTGAACTGCGCGATGTGCCGTTTATCGGGAGAGACGCAGCGGAATCCGTGCCAAGCGTCTTGCTGAATCTGCCGCGATGAGCCATCCGGCTCGAACTGCACTCCCAGGTGGAACGAGCGTTGCGGCTGACAGTCAGGGTAGTCAGGCAGCCGCTGGGCAAGTTGTTGGCGCAGATCGTCGGGGGTCAACGTCGTCTGCGCCCGAGCCACCCACTGAATGACCGCTTCCTCAATCGGCGCATACTGCAGGTGCGGAAAGGTCTCGGCGAGATCAAATTGAAACGTCTGTCCTGGCTTCATCGCAAGCTTTTCTCCGGCGGTCGGCGAACGTACGTTCGCCGCGACATTCTTACGCCAGCGGCGCACGCAAGCAAGTGCCAGGGTCGTGATTTTGGATCATTCTATAT
>DASVGM010000357.1:0-9537 GCA_036379555.1 Pirellulales bacterium
TCTCCAATGTTCTCAGCGGCACGGTGACGCGGATCGATCTGACCATTCCCAACGGCGGCACGCCGCTGGTCGAAAGCGAAACGCAGATCGCTTCGGGCTACACGCACCGCACCGATCCCGCGGCGCTGGTCGTGGGGCCGACCGGGCTGGTGTTTGACGCCAAGACCGACACCTTGTACGTGGCCTCGACCGGCGACAACGCGATCTATGCCATTCGCAACGCCGCCCGCACGCAGCGCGACGAAGGCACCGGCCGGGTGATCTACAACGATCCGACTCAGCTTCACGGGCCGTTGGGCATGGTGCAGGCGCCCAATGGCGATTTGATTATCGCCAACGGCGACGCGGTCAATCCTGACCCGAACCATTCCAATGAATTGGTGGAAATCACGCCGCGCGGTCAGCTCGCCGGTTCGTTTCAGCTTGACAGCGGCCCGGCCGGGGCGGCGTTTGGGCTGGCCGTGACCTCCGACAACGGCGTCACGCGTCTGGCCGCGGTGGACGACGATACGAACAGCGTCCATATCTGGACGCTTGAAAACGCCCCATCACACGCCGGTTCCGGCCATCAACCCGGCGCCGGAATGCGACGTCGCGATTAACTTGGCCGCCAGGCCAACGACTCCTCTCCGGCATCTCGCCTTTGCTTCGATGGCAAGATCCGGGGAGGAGCGTTGTTTTTCTTTAGCGGTAGCGGCGGCTTCCGCTTTCTTGACGACGAGCCAATCAACCTCCCCCATGCCCAATGGAAGCAGGTCTATAGGGTTTCGACGATCTCTTGCCAACTGGCGGCCTTCACCGCGCGGCGGACCATGCGCTTCAGCCGGGCAAGATCACTAATGCCAGCCAACGCAGTACGCACAGCTTCATCACACGGCCCAAACCGTTCTTCGCCGACGTCGAGGATATCTTCGCGCCTGGCCTTCTCTTCTCCTTCTTCAAGGATCATTAAGTAAGTGTCGGATTCGTGCATCATCGGTATTCCTCGAAAGATTTTCAGTGCCACGTCGCGCCGCACGCGCAAACCGGCGAGCAGCAACGCCCGCGCCAACAGTCAGGGCATTCCCTCGCCATGTCTTTTAATGTTGCATCGAAGGTCAGTGCCATAACACATATATCGCGTGTAAAATCGTAGAATAGGTAACGCATGCCCGCGTAAAGTATAATAAGAACCTATCCCAAAACCCAAACGTGGGGCGGCCCGCCCCACGTTCGCGCCGGCGTGATTCATCATCGGTTTTGAGATAGGCTAAGCCCGCCCCAACCATCCAGCCATTACCCGCGCCATGCTCCACTGCCGCCACCACCGCGCCCCGGCCACCAGCCGCCGCCAAATGCTGCTCGACTGCGCCAATGGCTTCGGCGCGGTGGCCTTGGCCGCTCTCTTGAATGACGCAGCGGCCGCGCGGGCGGCGGATGATCGAAATCCGCTTCAGCCGCGGCCAACGCACTTTGAACCGCGGGCGCGCAGCGTCATCTTCCTCTATATGGACGGCGGCCCGTCGCAGGTGGACTCCTTCGACCCCAAGCCGCGGCTCGACCGCGAGCACGGCGAGCCGATCAAGATGAAGGTGCCGGCCACGCAGTTTAATAACGTCGGCAAAGTGCTGAAAAGCCCCTGGGCCTTTCGGCAGTATGGCCAAAGCGGCATTCCGGTGAGCGATCTGTTTCCGCACGTCGCCACCTGCGTCGATGACCTGTGCGTGGTGCGGTCGATGGTGTCGAAGTTTTCGGAGCACACCAGCGCGAACTACTTCTTGCACACCGGCGCCGCCATACAGGGCCGGCCCAGCATGGGAAGCTGGCTGACCTACGGGCTGGGAAGCGAGTGCGACAACTTGCCCGGCTTTGTGGTGCTCAACGGCGGTTTGATTCCGGTCGGCGGGCTCGATAATTTTGGCAGCGGTTTTTTGCCCGCCTCGTATCAAGGCTCGGTCTTTAAGTATGGCCGGCATCCGGTCGAGAATGTCGCGCGTTTGGAGCCGAGCGAAGAGCTGCAGCGGCAAAAGCTGACTCTGTTGTCTCGTCTGGATGCCGAGCTAATCGAGCGCAGCGGGCCAAACGATCAGCTTGAGGCGGCCATCGCCAACTACGAACTGGCTTTTCGCATGCAAGCCGCGGTGCCGGAGCTGATGGACTTGGACAAAGAGACCGGCGCCACGCGCCGCTTGTATGGCATGGAAGCGGAAAGCCCGCTCACGCGAGGCTACGGCGCGTTGTGCTTGCTGGCTCGGCGACTGGTCGAGCGCGGCGTGCGTTTCATCGAGCTGACGTGTCCGGGCGTGGGGGCCGATCGCTGGGACCAACATAGCAATCTCAAAGACGGCCATCAAAAGAACTCGCTGGTGGTCGACCAACCCATCGCCGGTTTATTAAAAGACATGCGCGGCCGCGGCCTGTTGGACTCGACGTTGGTTGTGTGGGGCGGCGAGTTTGGCCGCACGCCCATGGCCCAGGGCGCCGATGGCCGCGACCATAACCCGTTTGGCTTTACGATGTGGTTGGCCGGCGGCGGCGTGAAAGGGGGCATGCTTTATGGCGCCACCGACGACTATGGCTATTACGCCGTGGAAAACCGGGTGGAGATTCACGACTTGCACGCCACCATGCTGCACTTGCTGGGCATCGATCACACACGGCTGACGTTTCGCTTTGGCGGCCGCGATATGCGTCTGACCGACGTGCATGGCGACGTGGTGCGCGAGATTTTGGCGTGAGCTTTTGCCGCGGCCGGGCCCATGACCAAACGGTCGCCACCAGGTGGCCTGGGAAGGCCATCCTGCGCCATCCAACGCCTGACCTCAGCGGACGATGCCCATCGCGTTCAAGATCACGAGCGTCAGCATGACGACAGCGGCGATGCCCAACAAAAGGGCGTTGAACAAGTTAAACCCAAATGGATTGTCGAGCGGAGCGGCGGGTTCTTTGCTCTCAGGTTCGTCCATGCGATGATTCCTTCTTGCAAGCGATCATAAATTCATCGTGGGCCATGCCCACGCTACATATCGTGGGCCATGCCCACCCTACATGCTGCCCAGTGTGGCCAAAAATTCGCCCATTTCGCCGGCGGCGTGGGCATCGCCCTGCTGACGCGCCTGCTCGATGCCGTCGCGCAAGACGGCACGCGCGTCCTCAATGCGACTTAAGCGCGCCAACTGCTGGGCCGACATGAAAAACGCCGGCACGTAGGGCGGCGCCTCATACGCCAGTTCGCGCAACAACTCCAGGCTGCGCTCGTGCGCGCCCTCCTTGTCAAGCTCATTTGCCAGACTATAGCGCAGGAAGGTGTCGCGCGGGTCGTCCGCCAGCATCGCCTCAATGCGTTCGCGTCGAGAAACCTGGGTCATGGCGACTTCGCTCCACGCACGGCGGCCACCTTCTTGCCCGGCGTAAAGCGATACAAGACGTTTTGCGTGGTCATAAAGTAAGCCTCGCCCGCTTCATCTTCGCCAAACGAAAAAACCGGCATCACGTTGCCTGCGATCGTGTGATTGGCCGTGACGATTTTCTTGGCCATGTCGTAACGCAGGGCGTAAATCTTACCAGTAATGTAATCGGCATACAGGTACGCGCCAACCAATTCGGGCACGCGTTTGCCGCGGTAAACAAGGCCGCCGGTGATCGACTTGCCAATGTCGTGGTGATATTCATGGATCGGCTCGATGAGATCGCGCCGCGGGTCGGAGCCATCCGGGCCGAACTTGTGTTTGCCCTCGCGCAGGTTCCAACCGTAGTTGCCGCCGCGCACGATCAGGTCGATCTCCTCCCAGGTGTCTTGCCCCACGTCACCGGCCCAGAGAACGCCAGTTTTGCGGTCAAAAGCCATGCGCCAGATGTTGCGCACGCCAGAAGCCCAGATTTCGCCGCGCGCGTCGCCGCGGCCGGCAAAGGGGTTGTCTTTGGGAATGGCGTAAGGCTTGCCGCCCGCGCGATGATCGACGTCGATCCGCAGAATGGCGCCGAGCAAGGTACCCAGGTTTTGCCCGTTGCCCTTGGGATCGTCACGAAGGCCACCGTCGCCCAGCCCGATGTACAGGTAACCGTCGGGGCCAAAGACAATCGTGCCGCCGTTATGGTTCCAGTAAGGTTGTGGGATGCGGAGGATTTCTTCTTCCGATTTGGGGTCCGCGCGGTTGGGGTCGTCTTTCGAGACGCGAAAACGCGAGATGACCGACGTGTGCGGCGTGTCGGTCGTGGTGTAATAGACAAAGAATTCGCCGTTGGTTTTGTATTTTGGATGGAAAGCGAGTCCCAAAAAGCCTTCTTCGTTCTCGCGGTCGATGTAGCGCACGCGCGGCTCAATATCCAGAAAAACGGCGGCCGCGATCACGGCCTCGTCATGGGGAAAGACATGGATTTTGCCAAGCTGCGAAATGACGAACACGCGGCCGCTGCCGTCGCCCGCGTGCGTCAGCACCAGCGGCCGATTGAATTCCAGGTTCGCGAAGGCGCGTTCGACGCCCACGTTGAGACGGCTTTCGTCCAGTTCCACCGCCGGTACGCCCTTCAAGTCGATGGCCGAAAGCGTGCCGGCTTTCATGTCGGGCACCAGCAGGCGATGCTTGGCTTCGTCGAGGCAAATATCGGCGGCCGACTCAAATTTGCCCAACAGCGTGGGGGCGTGGCTCTCGCGGCCAAGCACCCAAACCTCGCCGGTGGTCCACTGGCTGACGTAGATTTTGCCGTTTTTATCACGGGCCAAACCATCGCCGCCAACAAAGCCCGTCGCTTGCCGAACCATTTTGCCGTCAGCCAAACTCACCTGCTGCAATTCACCGGAGCCGAAATCGAGCAAGAGAAGCTTGCCGGGTTCATCGCAGAGAAGTCCGTTCGGCCCATTCAGCCCCTTGGCTTTGGCAGGGTCCGTGACGACGGTCACTTGGCCCTCAGGCGAGATGCGAAAGACCGCGCCCTCGGCGCCTTTCAGGTTTCCTGAATCGGAGACATAGAGCGTGCCGTCGTCGTCGGCGCAGAGATCGTTGAGAAACCGCGGCGGGGTGGGAAAAGCGTCGGCCGCGGCGAAGAGCGCCTTTTTGCCGTTGGCATCGATCCGCCAAACGCCCTGTTTGTCGGCGACAAACAGCGCCCCGCGCGCAAAGACGATTCCCTTGGGATCATCCAGGCCGCTGGCAAAGGGCTTGACGCCCGCAGCGGTCACGAGGGCCACGCCGCCATCGCCGGTTTTGTCAAATTCACCAATGGTGGTAACGTAAATCTGCCCCTGCCAGCCGAGCGCGACCGACTCCGGGTTTTGCAGGCCCTTGGCCAGCAAGGTTCGGCCGGGTTCGTCGGCCGAGGCTCTTTGCGCTGCCAGGATGCCGGCCAAGAAACAGACGATCCAAAACGATTTCAGTTCGCGGGTTTTGACTGCGGATTTCATGCTCAAGGTGGTCTAGCTTTGATGTCATAAAGTCGAAGCATTGAGCGTAACGTGCCGTGAGCGCCAACGCCAGTGCTTTATAGCGATCAGACCTCTCATGGGCACTTCTTCTTAAACCACTTGTGCCAGTCGAGCAGTTTGTGTCCGAGGCGAACTTCCAGCCCGGCCACCAGAGCCACGTAATGAAATGTATTGATCGGGCCGCCGGCGAACGTCAGCTCGTCAATCATGTCGACGCGCAACGCCAGCCGTTCGTTGAGCAAATACTTCACGCCGCCGCCATAGGGAAAGGAAAAGAGCGTGGCCAGGTGGTGATGGTGGTAATCATCCTCGTAATAGAAGTTGCTCCAGCCGATGCCGGCGGTCACGAAGGGGCGCCAGCGGCTGTCGCCCAGCGGATACCACATGAGGCGGTATTCGCCGGTGACGCTCCAACCGGTTTCCAGCGCCTGGTGCTGGGCGTTGGTCAGGTCCAGCGCGCCGAAGCCCAGTCGCTTTTCAAAGCCCCAGTAGTGGTCATAGTCCCACGCGAAGTTGACGCCGGTGTAAAAACTGGGACGTTGCAGCACATGGCCGCGGATCAAGGGACCGCCATTGGTGGCTCCGGCGAACCCGCTGGTGGCAAACGGTTGCGTCCGCCAACCGAATGATTTCAAAGGAATACCAATGCCGCGGTCTTTTTTCCAATCGGGTGTGGGGTTCCAGGGCACAATGCCTTCGGGCAACCAACGCGACAAAAAGGCTCGTGTGCCCGATGCCGGCGCGGGCGGCGGCGGCGCCGCGACAATCACCGGAGGGGGACCGGGCGGCATCGGCGGCGGCGGCGGGGCGAAATACTGGCGAGGCGTTTGCTGCACGTCCTCAAAACCCGGCAGGCGTTCGACGCCGCTATTTCCAGCGGGAGGAACATCTTCGGCGAAGGGCGCGATGGTTGGCAAACTCGGCCGGCTCTCCGACGGCGCACCTGAAACACCCGGCGCTCCGGAAACAGCCGGCAAACGTGAGACGGGTGGAAAGTTTGGGCCAGGTGGTTGCGCCAAGGCGTGGCTGAGCGAACTTAGGCAGGCGAGCCACGCCAGCCAACCGGCGGCCATCCAGTAACACGCCGATTTTACCACAGTGGCCCTTCTAATCGACCCGAAGCACGGGTAACTATGCCGCTCGCCGCAGCAGCGATGGAGTGACTTCCGGCGCGCCGGTTTTTGAGGTCAACAGGTCAATTAACGCGCCCACCGTGCGGCTTTCCGTCAACTCCATGTTCGTCAAGCGCACCTGAAAATGACTCTCGACTCGCATCAAGAGACTTACCAGGTCGACGGAATCGAGAGCGAAATCCTCGGCCAAAACCGCCTCGTCGCTTAGTAATACCAGCGATTGGCTCGTCTCTTCTTCAAAAATAACTTTTAACGCGTCGCGAACTTCGTTTCGATTCATGTTGGACAAACGTGTGAAGAGGATCTCCCGGACATCTTCCGTCGGCCGTTAATTACCAGTTTTCGCTCATCCCCACAACATCAAATGGCCAACCGGCTAACCCGCTCGCACTTGGGCATTCGGTGTTGACAGAAAACGCCGCGGAGTAGACCCTCTGGCGCCCCTCCTTGCCCGGTCGCTCCTCGTTTTGGTGCTCGCCGCGTGTTCCTCTCGTTTGTTTTGCTGGCTACCGCCATTGGGGCCGAGCCGATTTCCCCGGTTTGGCCGCAACCGGGCGTTGCCGCGCCCAGCGCGCCGATCGCGCCGGCGCCGGCCATGCCGGCCTACCCGGCCATGTTGCCAAGATACCCCGCCTGGCCTACGACGGTTCCGCCGCAAGCCGCCCCTGCTGAATATCCTCTGAACGATTGGCAGTGGCGAGGCGGGCAATTGCAGCCCGGCACGGCCCCCGCGATGATGCCGCCTGCGGTGATGCCGCCCCCAGGGATGCCGCCCGCTGAAGTGCCGTCGACGTCGCCGTTTCGCATTCCCTTCATCGACCCGCCCTTGCCGCTGGAAAACACGCTGGGCTATTACGACCCTTTCACGCGGCAGTTCGCCTTTGGCAACGCGGGTTTTCAGCCATATCGCCTGGGCTGGTATTTTTACGACGAGCTGCCTTACATGTTTACCGCGCCGGTGCGCGGGGTGACAGGCTCATTCCAGGATCTGGAGTACAACAGCTCCATACGGTACGCCACGACGATGGGCGATCGCCTCCTTTTCACCTGGACCGGAAGCTGGTATTCCTCCTGGTGGACCGGTCCATCGGGCGTGAACCTGCCGGCCACCGCCGACCAGCTCATGTCCGACTTTCAGATCAGCTCGCTCAACGCCGGCCCGTGGAACTGGCAGGTGGGAGTCACACCACAACTCAACACTGACTTTCGCCGGGCTTTAACTCACAACGCCTACATGATGGACGCGCGTTTCGTGTTATTCTATCAGACAGCGCCGGAGTGGCGCTGGGCCGCCGGCTTGGAGTATTGGAACCGTGTGCATGGCATCATCATTCCGTATGGCGGCGGCACCTGGGCGCCCAACGACCGCTGGGAGGTGCGCGCCTTTTTTCCCAAGTCGCGCATCAGCCGCTACTATGGCAACCTGAATGGAACTGACATCTGGCACTATGTTTCGATCGGTTGGAACGTCAACGCCTGGCAAGTGACCCTGCAAAACCAAATTGAGACCAAGACACGCATGCAGATGAGCTACGTGGAGTTGCTGGCGGGCGTCTCCGCCGCCTCGGGGGTCTACACGGCCTTTGTCGAAGCCGGCCTGATCTTCGATCGCCGCGTACTGTTTCGCGCCTCGGCGCCCCCCTTTACCATCAACAGCAACGGGATGATCCGCATTGGCGTGCTGTATTAAATCTGCCGCGCCGGAGGTCTGCGCCGGTCAGGTCGGCCGACGCCTGCAAGTCATAAAATCGGCACATTCGCCGGAGGATGGGCCTGGCCCGTCACGGTCGATTGGTAGCGAGATGGTCCGGATTATTCATCGGCTCTCGCGTGGGCGGCGCACACTGCGTAGCAGAATTACTCCGAAAATAGCTCTGGTTTTCATCATTCAGGGTGCCGCGGAGCGGAATGACAACTCGTGAGAATTCTGGCGGTAATCTGCTGTCACAACCCGACTTCTCACGAAGCAGAGCCTCGATTTTTATCCTATGCTTACGAAGGAGTAGCCAGGCAATGAGTTCTGTCAACGAGAGAAACGACCATGAGTGCGGCGACTAGCGCGCCTGCTTCAGCGACCGCCGACGCGGCGCCGGCAGGGCAAAAATCAGGATGGTTTTGGAAATTCGTCGTGCTGGGCCTGATGCTGGCCGTGATCGGCGCTGAATGTTTGTTCGCGTTCGTCTACGTCACGTCAGCCACCCGAAACGCCATCAGCAGCGAAGCCGCACCCGCCAAGCCGGCCAAAGAAGAAGCCGAGCATGGCCCCAAGCCCGAAAAGGAACAGCATGGCGAACATGGCAAGCATGGCGAACATGGAGAGGCCGCGGATCCCAGCGAAGAGCATGAGCTTGACATAGGCGAGTATCAGTTGACCGCCTTTCAGGCCGCCTCGAACACCACGTTGTTGATCAACTTTCATCTTTTCGGCACGGTTTCGGGAGAAGACGCCGCTTATTTTGAATCGAGCTACGAGGCGAACAAGTATCGCATTCGCGATCAGGTGCTGACCACCATCCGCAGCGCCGAGCTGGCCGATCTGACCGATCCCGGGTTGGGCTTGATTAAAAGGCTAATATTAGAGAAAACCAACCGCGCTCTGGGCAAACCGGTATTACAAGCGATTGTGTTCGGCGACTTTGTGGCCGTCGAACAGTGAGAACCTGAAAACCAGGCGAATCCAGGATGGATCACAGCCAACCGACCAGCAACGACGAAATTGAACGCCTGCTCGCGGAAGCCGGCGCGGGCCTGCCACCCGCCAATATCGCGGCCGGCGCTTCACCCGCCCCGGCATTAGCGTCGCCGCCAGTCACGGCGAGCGACCCGGCGGCGACCGGCGCGCCCAAGCCGGCGGCGCCGCGTGATGAACCGATCGCTTCGGCCGATATCGAGCTTTTGCTCAAGCAAGCTCAAGAGGCCATCGCCTCCATCGACCAACCGAACTTGTCGCCGGCGGCGGCGGTGAAGTCGTTTCAGCTTGATGAATTCTCCGGCGCCGCGCCA
>DASVGM010000358.1:0-2590 GCA_036379555.1 Pirellulales bacterium
AGTCGATCAATCGCTGAGCACTCACTGCGGGCCTTCCGAGGGTCTCGAAAGCGCGCGAGGCATCGCTCAACAGCGCGGTTGACGTTCCGCCGCCGGCGCACCGCAATGGCTTGCCAAGCAACTCGGCAAGCCGCTCGGATACGCCGAGCGTCGAAAGCAACTCCGGGCCGGTCACGTTCACGATCCACGGCGGCGTGGAAACATTGCCTAAAGCGGCCAGTGCCATGGCGTTGGCGTCGCCTTGCCAGAGAGTGTTGAAGTGGCCCATCGAAAGGTCGACCGGCAGGCGGCGTTCGATTTGCAGGGCCAGATCGACCAGCACGCCGTAACGCAAATCGCAGGCATAATTGAGCCGGATGATCGCCATCGGTATGCCGAGCGATCGGCTGAAATAATCGAAGAGCCGCTCACGGCCCAGGCAACTCATCGCATATTCGCCAACGGGCCGCGGCACGTCGGTCTCGCGCGAGCCGCCGCCGGCCACCTCGGTGAGTCCATAAATGTTGCCGCTGGAAAAGGCCACGATCCGGCTACCACGGTATCGGCGGCAGACCACGCTGGGAAGCCAGGTGTTCATCGCCCAGGTCGTCGGTTCGTCGCCGGTTGAACCGAACTTTCGCCCGGCCATAAAAACAACGTGGGCGGCGTCGGGTAGACGCATCACCTGTTCTTCGTCAAGTAAGTCGCAGGCGATGGTTTCGATGCCGTGGCTTTCGAGCGTTTCACGCCCGCCCGCGGCGAACCGAGCCACTCCAATGACGCGCCGCGGCAACCCAGCGGCATCGCTGGCCCGTTTCGCCATGCGCGCCAGGCTCGGCCCCATTTTGCCCGATGCGCCCAAAATAATCAGGTCGCCCGGCAGGCGCGCCAGAGTTTCAATCACCGCCGGCGTCGGCTCACTCAGAAGATCTTCAAGCTGCTTTTCTGTTTGAATGAAATCGGGCAGTGTCATCGGCCACTCGCAAGCGTGACGGTCAATGTTGACTTCAGTACTATACCGCACGCGGCCCGGGGTGAGGCGGCGGCTGGGGCCGAAACCGCGTAGACCATGCTCATTGACGACCATGCGTTGCCGCGGCGATGCTCCGGTGGATTGGCGACCGGGGCATCGCCGCGATGGCGCGAATCAGCCAAAAAATCGCACGGCGCGGCTTTGCCCCAGCCACCGCCGCATCGAAAGATTGCCTCATTTCTGATTGCATGCACGCAAGGCACCTGGCTGTTGCCGGATTGGCGACGGTAGGCCAGAATGTTCAACGTTCACAGCCATTGACACCCCACGTTTTGAGCCAGCCACTGAGATTTCATGCCCAGCCAACGATTTCACCCGTGGGCCATGTTTGCGGCGGCCGTGATGCTCTTGGTTGTCGGCCTGCTTATGTGGCTGGCTGCGAACACGGTGTTTATGATTTTCGCCGGGGCATTATTGGCGGTCTTTCTGTGCGGTCTCACCGATCTGGTGGTCAACTATCTCGGCTGGCGGCGGCGGTGGGCACTGGCCGCGGTGTGCCTGACGCTGGTGCTTGCCGTGACGGTGACCGGTTGGTTTACCGCATCGACGCTGGCCGAACAAGCGCAGCAGTTCAGTCAAGAACTGCCCAAGGCGATGAAAAGCCTGCGTCAACGGCTGGAAGAATACCCTTGGGGAGGTTGGCTCGCCGAAGAGATCAAGCAGGTGCGGTCGTCGGCGGCCGACAGTGAAAAGACGCTTTCCCGCGCGGCCGGCGCCGCCGCGGCCGTTGTCGAAACGCTCACGGGCGCCGTTGTCATTCTGTTTCTGGCGCTGTTTCTGGCCATCAATCCCGAACTTTATAAACACCTGGTCGCGCGGCTGGCGCCACCAGCACGTCGCGAGCGGGCACGCGAGGTGATTGACGGCCTGGGCAATTCCTTGTGGCGTTGGATCCTGGCCCGCTTGGTGTCGATGTCGGCCGTGGCGGTCGCAGCGACGGCCGGCTTTTATCTAATCGGCGTGCCGGTCGCCTTCATGCTGGGCTTGTTTGCCGGGTTAGCGAACTTCATACCGAACCTGGGCCCGCTGTTTTGGCTCGCCCCGGCAATGTTACTGGCGCTGGTGCAAGGGCCGGCACAGGCCTTGTATGTTGGTTTGCTGTTTATGGTGGTGCAAACCATGGAAGGCTATGTCATCACGCCGATGGTTCAGCAACGGATGGTGCATCTGCCGCCCGCCGCCGGCTTGACGGTGCAAATTATTTTTGGGGCGCTCTGGGGTTTCGCCGGGCTGGCGCTGGCCACGCCCTTCGCCGCCGTGGCGATGGTTCTGATTCAAAAACTGTACGTGGAAGACATCTTAGGCGACCACGAAATTTAGGCGCCTGGCCAACGCCGAATTGGCTTTCATGGGAGGATGGGCTCACGCTCGCCAGAGGCAAAGGCCGTTCCGCGACAAAGCACAGCGGCGATCAATCGCCGCACGCCAAGAAGCCGCAAGTTCGGTATAATGAAGCGCCTGTTGGCTGCTAAGCGTCGGCCATCGCCGGCTCGCGGCTTTGGCGGTAGAAGCCAACACCTTCCAACGCCTTGAAAACCTCGTCGAGCGTTTTCTCGCCGAAGTTCGAAATGGCGAGCA
>DASVGM010000359.1:0-4055 GCA_036379555.1 Pirellulales bacterium
GGCAAGTTTTTTGAGCTGCGCTACTACTTACTCATCCTCGTGCCGGTTTGTGCCGTGTTGGCGGGCTTGGGGTGCGAATACCTCGCCCGGCACGTACGCGCTCCGCGTGGCGGAATTCGTGAGAATTCCGGCCGGCTATGGATAGCACCGCCCGACTTCTTACGAAGCCGGCTACGGGCCGCTGCCCGAATTTGTCTGGCGAGTTGCCTGATTTGCAGTTTCGCCGGCGCGATGTGGTTGGCTATCGGCGCGATGTGGAGCCAGGCGCCTGAAGATCGGGCGGTGACGACCGCGGCGGCCGCGCTTCGCGGCATGTCGCAGGCGAACGAGCGGACGGTCACTTTACACGGGGCGGCGCCGGACTTGCTCTACTATTGCGATCGGCCGGGCTGGGCGCTGTCGGTTAATGACCCGCGCTTCGAGGAAACGCTGGCGAGTTGCCGGCGGCAGGGCGCGCGCTGGCTGGTGGTTGCCGATCTCGCGTCGTTGGCCGGCAAGCCCGCGGCGCGGATCATCAGCCGTTTGCCGATCGAAAAGGCCGGTGACGATTTCATGATTTGCCGATTGACGCCATGAACGGCAAAGCACGACTCTCACAGTAACTCGGTCCAGCCCTTTTCTTGCAAGAGCTTCACCACCTGGCGAATCGATTCTTCATCGTGCTTGTTGGCCACGAGCGTGGCATCGGGCGTACGCACGATCACGCAATCCTTGAGGCCCAACGCCACGATCAGATGATCGTCCGCGCCGCGGACGATGCTGCCAGATGTGTTCACGGCCAAATGCCTGCCGATGATCGTGTTGCCGTTTTCATCGGCGCCGTGCAAGCGGGCCAGCGCCTGCCAGCTTCCCACGTCGTCCCAGCGATACGGCGATTCAATCACGGCCACGTCGGCGGCATGTTCCATGACGGCGTAGTCGATGGAGACGCCGCGGATGGCCGCGAACTCGCGCTCAAGCACGCTCTGGTAATCGGGCTTGCCAAACGAATCGGCAATGCGTTGCAAACGCTCATACATCTCCGGCTGATGTTCCCGCAGGGCATTTAAGATGGTCGCCGCGCGCCAGACGAAGATGCCTGAGTTCCAATAATAACTGCCCGACTCGACGTAGGCCCGTGCGACATCGGCCTTCGGTTTTTCGCGGAATTGCCGCACGTGAAAAGCGGGGGCGATGGCGGCATGCTTTGTCGCGGCGGCCGTTTCGAGCAGCGCGCCGCGTTCGATGTAGCCGAAAATCTCGGCTGGGTAGGTGGGCCGGATGCCAAACGTCACGATGCGCGCCGGGCTTTCATCGACCAGCGCGGCGGCGAACTCTATCGCTTGGTGAAAGGACTCATCGGGGCCAATTACATGGTCCGACGGCATGACGGCCATCGTCGCCTCGGCGTCGTGGCGGCTGACCATCAGCGCCGCCAGGCCGATGCACGGGGCGGTGTCGCGCTTGCAAGGTTCGCCCAGGATGGCATCGGCCGGCAGTTCAGGTAACTGTTCGCCGATCGCGCCGGCCAGTTTCGCATTCGTCGCCACCAGCATGCGTTGCGGCGGCACGAGTCCCTTGAGCCGATCGACGGTGGCTTGAATCATCGACCGCTCGCCAATGAAACGTAACAGTTGTTTGGGCCGCAGGTCGCGGCTTTCCGGCCAGAATCGCGTGCCGGAGCCGCCGGCCATGATGATTGCGTGGAGCATTTTGGGAGGGTTCAGGGTTCAGGGTTCAGGGTTCAGGATGAAGGATGAAGGATGAAGGATGAAGGATGAAAGTCGAAATGCTCTCTCGCGCTTGATGTGCGCCAGCTTGCCTGATGACTGCGAGATTATTGCATAAACGTCGAAGGCGTGGCAATCGCGGCGTCCCGAATGGTTCACGTTTACGCCCGTGCCGCGTTCCGCGTATGGAGACATCGCTTGATTGGAACAACCCCGTCGTTCGTCTGACACTTGAAATCGGCCAGCGTCACGGATAGCATCAACACGACTTGACCATTCGACTGGAGTGCGAATTCATGGACACCAAAGGCTTGATTATGGGGTTGCTGTTCGCGGCCGGGGGAATCTTCTCCATTTGCGGCGCCGCGTTGAACTGGGATTGGTTCTTGGAGAGCCGCAAGGCCCGCTTTTTCGTGAACGTATTTGGTCGCAACGGAGCGCGGGTGATGTACGCCGTGCTGGGCGCTGTGCTTGTGGTGGTCGGCATATTGATGGCGCTGGGAATTGTCAGTTCGGAGCGGAAGCGCAAGCGGTTCAGTCTACCGCATTCCAAGTTAGAACAACCTTTGCAGAGCCGTGAAGGCGACGGGTTGGTCAAATCGCCTCGTCTGCTGGCCGAACAGACTCTTCCGGCCACTGCTACTGGCTTCGCAGCACCAGCGTGGCATCCATTTGTGGACCACCATGACATGCTTCGCCGCCGTGAAGCACAAGGCCATTTAGCGCGGTGTCCCAAACCAGCGGAGCACACTGATGCCGCGGATGCAACGGGGTTACGGTTGCCGGCCGCCAGGCGTTCGGTTCTCGAACCAGAATGCCGCGCCTGCCGCCCAAGCCGTCGAGCATGACCAGCCGCGCGGCCGCGTAATGATATGCCAAGCCGTGGTCGTCGCGGCAATCCGTGTCGAAGCCGCCGGGCAAGCGCGACCAAACGCCGGCGCGAAACAGCCAGGTGTCGCCGAACTGCCTCCGCCCCTGATCATCTTCCGAGCCACCATGCAACACGCAACTGCTGAGAACCGGATCGTAGGCGAAGGCCGCATAACGCCGGGCGTCCGGCCCTGGGCCAGAAACACCCTGCCATCGCGCGCCGTCAAACATCCAAGTGTCGCCGAGCGAGACGTCGCCTTTGGCAATGCCGCCGAAAAGCACTGCGACGCCCGCCTCTTCATCGAAGGCGAGAGCGTGTCCGCAGCGCGGCGCCGGCCCTGACGCGAACCAGCGGCCGCGCCATCGCCGCCAGCATTGGCGCGAGTAATACCACGTGTCGTCGAACATCTGACCGAGCGAGCCTTGCCCACCGAAGAGCAGACAACCGCCGCGCACGGCGTCATAGACCATCGCTCCGCGATGTCGGGCGGGCGGTGCCGGCGTACAGTCGATCCAATGCCAGGCGCCGTTTCGTAGTTCCCATGTATCGGAGTGCAGCGTACCGCCGCGCTGCCAGATGATGCCGCCCACGAGGATGGTGGCGCGCATTTCGTGATCGTGGGCAAAACAATGCCGGCTGCGCACGCCCGGACCTTCACCCCCCTGGGCGATGACTTCCCATTGAAATGCAAGGCTGTCGTTGGACATATTACCTCCGCTGGGCGAATCCAAGAGGAATGCGATGATACGGCGACAAGTGGGCGATGCAGGTTACCCATCCCAGCTTGGCAGTTGTTCACGGGCGGCCGCGTTGGCGGCATAAAAAAGCACCGACTCGGCGATTTTATCAAGGGAGGCGGCAAATTCCGCTTCCTGGAAAGTCAATTGGTCGTCAATTGGATTCGGCTGCCAGCGACCGTCGGCCATGCGGTAAAAGAGTGCCACGATCGTGATCTCGCGCGCCATCTTGAATCCGGAGACCTGCGCCGCTTGGAACGTGCGCCAAGGCGCGTAAACCAGGTGCTGCCTGAATCCTTGTAACGAGACGATCAGCCAGGCTATGTGCAGCAGCTTCAACCCCTTGCCCAGTCCGGGTATCTGCGGCAGGACATCAAGAGATGAGGCCGCGATAAGATTGACCACGATGCCTTCGCGACAGAGCCGCAGCAAGGGCCTTCTCAGGGCCACAATCCTGAACAGCGGAAGCGCGGCAACCAGGCTTAAGAGAACACCGACAATGCAAAGCGCGATTCCACCTTCGGTGCCCGGCTTGCCATCGGCGCGTTTGATCGCGCCCGTTAAAAATAGCGGCCCCATCACCAGGCTAAAGGCCGCCAGGCCGCCGACAATAAGGAATGAAGCCACGTAGATCCATGTCTTGCCACGGAACTCGAAGGGTGCTGACCGGCGCGACATACAGGACGGGAAAAGGTTGAAATCGTCTTCTTGGTTCGTCAGGGCGCAGCACCTGGGGAA
>DASVGM010000360.1:0-5121 GCA_036379555.1 Pirellulales bacterium
GGGTGGGCATTGCCCACCGTAAATTCATGGTGGGCAATGCCCACCCTACGGCTCTGAAAGCGGTTTTCGGATAGCCTCTGCGCGCAATTCGATCTTGCCAACCGACTTGCGGCGGGTGATACTGTTGTTTGACCGCCGGGGGCGAGCGGTATTCCCGCCTTTTCGCAGCCAACACCCTCCACGTTGCCAGGAAATCTTGCATGAGCACGCCCGCATTCGGAAATTCTTCACGTCGTGAGTTCGTCAAGCAAACCGGCCGCATCGCGGCCGCCACTGCCTTGCTGGGCGTCAAATTGCCTCACGTTCACGCCGCCGAGCAAAATACCATCAACCTGGCCCTGATCGGCTGCGGCGGGCGCGGCACCGGAGCGGCGGCCAACGCGTTGGGCGTCAAAAACGGCCCCATTAAGCTCGTGGCCATGGCCGACGTTTTCCCCGACAAACTGAAAACGAGCTACAAAAACCTGCACGAGCACCACGCCGCGCAAATGGACGTGCCGGACGATCGCAAGTTCATCGGCTTTGACGCCTACCAAAAGGCGATGGATTGCCTGAAGCCGGGCGACGTGGCCATTTTCGCCACACCGCCGGCCTTCCGCTGGGTGCATTTTGGTTACGCCATCGGCAAAAACCTCAACGTATTCATGGAAAAGCCCACCACGGTCGATGGGCCAAGCACCCGCAAAATGCTCAAGCTCTATGAAGACGCCAAGGCCAAAAACCTCAAAGTGGGCGTGGGGCTGATGTGCCGCCATTGCCAGGCGCGTCAGGAGCTATTCGACCGCATTCAGGGGGGCGAAATGGGCGATCTGCTTTTGTTGCGGGCATACCGCATGCAAGGCCCTGTCGGCTACGCCTTTGTGCCGCCGCAACCGAAAGATTCCGGCATGAACGAGCTGCTCTATCAAGTGAAGAATTTTCATGGCTTCCTTTGGGCGAGCGGCGGCTGCTACAGCGACTTTCTGATTCACAATATCGACGAATGTTGTTGGATGAAAAACGGCTGGCCGGTCGAAGCCCGAGGAAGCGGCGGGCGAGTTTACCGCGGCGATTACGTCGATCAGAATTTTGACACCTACTCGGTGGAATATACGTTCGCCGACGGCAGCAAGCTCATGCTCGAAGGCCGCAACATTCCCGGCTGCCAGGATGAATTCGCCAGCTACGCGCACGGCACCAAAGGTTTGGGCGTCATTTCCACGGCCGCGCACACGCCCGCCCGCTGCCGCATTTATCGTGGGCAAAAGATCGACGAAGCGCAGCTTGCTTGGAAGTTTCCTGAGCACGAGCCGAACCCCTACGATCTCGAATGGGAGCACCTGATCGCGGCGATTCGTAGCGACAAACCCTACAACGAGGCGCAGCGCGGCGCGCAGGCGAGCCTAGTGACGTCGATGGGCCGCATGGCGTGCCACACCGGCCAGGTCATCACCTACGACCAGATGCTGAATTGCGAGCATGAGTTCGCCCCGGACGTTGACAAGCTCACGCTTGAATCAGCCGCGCCGCTGGTGCAGGTGGACGGCAAATACCCGATTCCACTGCCAGGGTTGTTGAAGAAACGGGAATACGCGGTGTAACGACGGTGTGGAGGCATGTGTTTTGGCTTTCGCGATTGAAGAGCGAGTTCCGCCGCTGGCGGCCGGCGACCACCTAACGCGAGATGAGTTTCTGCGCCGCTGGGAAGCTCTGCCGGGAATCAAACGTGCCGAACTAATCGGAGGGGGAGTCTACATGCCTTCGCCGGTATCGGGTGACCGCGAACGTATGGACCGGCGAATCGCTGGCTGGTTAGGCGTCTATCAGGCGGCCACGCCGGGCGTTGATGGCGCGAATAACGCGACCTCGCTCATGTTGGAGGATGCGCCGCAGCCAGATTTGAGTCTGCTTATCCTGCCTGAATACGGCGGCAATTCGCGCGTCGACGGTCTTTACTTTCAAGGCGCGCCGGAGCTTTTGGTCGAAGTTTCCGCCACCAGCGCGTCAAACGATCTGCACGACAAATACGACCTGTATCAAGCCGCGGGCGTGCGGGAGTATCTCGTCGTGCTGTTGTTCGACGAGGAAATTCGCTGGCACGAACTCGTCGAAGGCTGTTACCGTGTTCTTCCGCCCGACGCCGACGGGCTGTGGCGCTCCCGCGTGTTTCCCGGTCTGTGGCTCGACGGGCAGGCGCTTTTGCAGGGCAACCTGCGGCAAGTTCTCGATCAGTTGCACGACGGACTACGATCCGCCGAGCACGAACGCTTCGTGGCTGAGCTGGCCGCGCGTTTGTGAAAGCACATTGGAATTCTCGCAATGAAGCAGTGTCTGCACATCGGTGGCTTGGTTGCCGTCGGTTTTGACGATAGCGGGGACTATTTGCTAACCATCAGTCATTCCGGGCGCGGAGTCTTTTCAACCCAGACATGGCAGCGAGTGGCGCGCAGCACCGAGTTGGCATATCCAGACGAGCAGGGAATCGGCATCGGTATTGGACCGATTGAAGGCCAAGCCATCCCCATCACCGAAATGGATTACGAAGCGGAGCGCTTCAGCTTGCTAAGCCCGGACGGGCGGTTCCGTCTTGATTGTGAAAGCGACCACATCACCATCAGTACAAATGACATGACTGATAAGCATTGAATTTCCGCCCCCGACAGGGCAGAATCACGGCATGTCCAACGTGAATAAACGGATTCTGATCCTTGGCGGCGGTTTTGGCGGCGTCTATACGGCCATGTACCTGGAGCAATTGCTCAAGCGGCAGGCCGCCGACGGCGAAATCGCCCTGGTCAACCGCGATAACTACCTGGTGTTTCAGCCGATGCTGCCCGAGGTCGTTTCCGGGGCGATCAATACGTTGCACGTGATCTGCCCCATTCGGCGACTGGCGCCGGGCACGCACGTTTACACGCGCGAGATCGAGCACGTCGATCTAAAGCGGAAGACCGTCCGCCTGGCGCCGGGCTGCCGGCCAAAGCCTTTGACGCTGGAATACGACCATTTGGTGCTCGCGCTGGGCACCGTACTCGACGATACCAAGGTGCCCGGCATGCGCGAGCACGCCCTGCCCTTCAAATACCTGGGCGATGGGTTGCTGCTGCGAAACCACCTCGTTCACGTACTGGAAGAGGCCGATACCGAAACCGACGCCGACGAACGAAAACGCCTGCTGACGTTCATCGTGGCCGGCGGCGGCTTTTCGGGCGTCGAATGCGCCGCGGAGCTGAACGACTTCGTCCGGTCGGCGGTGAAGGTGTATCGCCGCTTACGACCGGAAGAACTGCGCGTGGTGTTGCTGCAAAGCGGCGAGCGCATCTTGCCGGAGATCGACGCCGGGCTGGCCCGCTTCGCGCACCAGATTCTCCAACGGCGAGGGATCGAAATCCGCCTGCAAACGCGCCTACAAGGCGTCACGGCCGAAGCGGCGCTCGTGGGCGACAAAAGCGGTTCGCCGCCGGAACTGATTCCCTCGCGCACCACGGTGGCCACCGTTCCCGCCAAACCGCACCCCTTGATCGAGAGTTTGCCTTGCGAAAAAGATCGCGGCCGCATTCGCGTCGATGACACGCTGCGCGTCGCCGGCTACGATGGTCTCTGGGCGGTGGGCGACTGCGCGGCGGTGCCACAACCCGATGGCATCATGTCGCCGCCCACGGCGCAGCACGCCGTGCGCCAGGCAAGGTGCTGCGCCGACAACATCGCGGCCGCGCTCGACGGCCGGGCGATGCGGCCGTTCAATTTCACCGGATTGGGCAAGCTAGGCTCGCTTGGCCGCCGCGCGGCGGTGGCCGAGGTGATGGGCTTGAAGCTTTCGGGATTTCCGGCTTGGGTGCTCTGGCGGGCGATTTATCTCTCCAAGTTTCCGGGCTTCGACCGCAAGGTGCGTATTTTGGCCGATTGGTTTTGGGACGCGATCCTGCCGCGCGACGTGACGCAGATTCGCCTGCGCGACGAACCCGCCGTGAGCCAAGAGCATTTTGAACCGGGCCAGCTTGTGTTCGATCAGGGCGATTTTGGAGATAAACTATATGTTGTCGTGCGTGGCGAAGCCGAAGTGTCCGACAACGGCGTCACGCTGGGAACCCTCAAAGCGGGCGATGTTTTTGGCGAGATCGCCTTGATTGCCGAAACGGCGCGCACGGCCCGCGTGCGTGCGACGACGGCGCTCGATTTGGTCTCGGTGCCGCGGCATGCCTTCGGACACCTGGTCACGCATCTGCCGGGAGTGCGCGAGAGCATGGAAGCCGTCATGCGTCGCCATCTGGGAGATAAGCCGCTCGACGAGGTTCTGGTCGGCGGCAATGGTGCGACGGACGGGGCTTTAAGCTAAACTGACGTATCATGGGAATCAAATTCACCTGTCCCGCCTGTGGCGGCACGCTGAACGTCAAAGCGGAGTTGGCGGGCAAGCGTGGCCGTTGCCCCAAATGCCAGGCGAAGATCAACATTCCGCTCGATGGCAATCCGCCCGATGGGACGGCCGGCGACTCCGTCGCTGGAGCCTCTGCCGCCATTGTCAGTGAGGTCGCCATAGCCGCGCCATTGGCCAACCCTGCGGAAACAGGCGCGACGCCGGTGCCAACGGCAGTCGTCGCGGCCGCGGCTGCCGCTCCGCAACCGGCTATCGTGCCGATGCCGGCGGCGAACGTGGCCGGCGGCGCCGTCGATCCGATCGCTGAAGCGCCAGCGCTGCAATGGTATGCCACCCCCCCTGGCGCGGCCAGCCAATATGGTCCGGCCGGCGGTGAGGAGTTTCGCGCCTGGATGCAAGAAGGGCGTATCACGGCCGATGCCTTGGTATGGCGGCAAGACTGGCCCGACTGGAAGCGTGCGGGCGAGGTTTTTCCGCAACTTGAGTCGCCGCCGGCCGCGGGCGGCGCGCCGGTTGTCGCTGCTCCGCCCGTTGCCGCTGCAGTAATGGCCGCCCCGGTGATGGTCGCTGGGACAATGCCGCTGCCAACCGCGCCGACGGCCATGCCGATGATGCCCGGTGGCCCACCGGTGGCTCAGCCAGCCTTCCCGATGGCGCCTGGCGCGCCAGGGCCATTCCCCGCGGCGGCGCCGGTGCCAAGCGATGCGTTTCCCATCACGGCCGACGAGCCCGCCGCCAAACGCTCTGGCGCCGGTCGCGGCCGT
>DASVGM010000361.1:0-8965 GCA_036379555.1 Pirellulales bacterium
ACTTCCGCCGGAAACAGATGCCCCTTCGGGCCCGCCACGGCTCACGTCGGCCGATCTCACGGCCTTGACCGATTTTTGCCGAGGCAACATCTGGGCCGCCATGACCGGAGCGACGCCCAGCTATTACGCTCTGGGAGTCACTGACGATAATGTGAACGGCGTCGCCGTGGCCTTGGAAGACGCCACCGGACAACGCCTGCTGCAATCGAGTCAGCTTTCGCTGCGCCAGCTCATGCCCTTGCAAGCCACGCTGTATGCTCAAGCCGAGGAAATCGGCAAAGCGCTCGCTAGCCGCGGTATGAACGCCAGCCGCTTAGGCGAGTTGCGGCTTGGCTTGGCCGTGCTTTATGAACCGGCCATGCACGGAACGGTGGCGGCGCCAGACCTGCGCGGCATCGACGCGCGGCGGCATTCGCTCCTGGTGGTCGAAGGAGCCAAATCGGCCTTTGTTTACAATCAGCAGGCCGCCGCCGAGGAGTCGCTGGCCGAAGCGCGCCGGCTGGCTCATGTCGGCATGCCGGAAAGCGCGGCCGTTTATAGCGCTCTGACGCTGACCAACGCCGCGCGCTTCACGCTCGCCAACGCACCGCTGCCACAGCCAGGCGCGCGGGTGCGACCGGCGGCGGTGGCCGGCAGTTTTTATCCGGCCGAAGTCGCGGAGTTGAACGGCCTGGTCGATGACTTGCTCGGCGGCCCGCCGGTGGTTCCTGAAGTTTGGCCGGCGGTGATGATACCGCACGCCGGACTCAAGTTCTCCGGCCGTTTAGCCGCCGACGTGCTGCGTCGCGTGGTGATTCCCGAGCGCGTGATTGTGATCGGGCCAAAGCACACGCGATTGGGTGTCGATCGGGCCGTGGCGCCGCATGAAGCCTGGTCGATTCCAGGAACCGTTCTTCAAGCCGATCCGGAACTGGCCCGCGATCTGGTGGAAGCCATTCCCGGCTTGCAACTCGACGCCGCCGCGCACCAACAAGAGCACTCCATTGAGGTCGAATTGCCGCTGATCGCCCGGCTGGCGCCGCACGCCCGCGTGACGGGCATTGTCATTGGTTCGGGCAACCTGGCGCGCTGCCGCGACTTTGCCGACGGCCTGGCGGCCTGTCTGAAGGCCGGTGGGCAATCGACCTTGCTGGTAATTTCCAGCGACATGAACCACTTTGCCAGCGACGCGGAGAACCGCCGTTTAGACGAAATGGCGCTGGCGGCGATGGAGACGCTCGACCCGGCCACGCTTTACGAGGTAGTGACGCGCAACCACATCAGCATGTGCGGCATGTTGCCGGCGGTGATCGTGATGGAAACGCTTGAACGGCTCGGCGGGCTGAAGCGCCTGTGTCGTGTGAGTTACGCCACCAGCGGCGATGTCACCGGCGACCGCGGCCGTGTCGTGGGATATGCGGGCGTGCTGTTGGGCTAGCCGCTTACGTCTGAATTGCGGCTGTGGAGGCTGCGATTCAGACGTAAGCGGCTTTTGTATCGGCGCCCCCCCAAGGGTTCGATATTCGCAGTGTGCGCCGCCCCTAGCGGGACCACAGAATAATCCGGGCTAAGCCAACTCCGCGATGAATTCACCATCGGCGATAGGCACCGGCCGCCGAAGCTGGTCATGAATGACCGTCCGCGGATCGAAACCCAGCAGGTGGTAAATGGTGGCCATGATATCGTCGGGCTTCTTGGGGTCTGAAAGCGGATAGGCGCCGGTTTTGTCGGAACTGCCCACCAGCGCGCCGCCGCGCACGCCGCCGCCGGCCAGCAGCACGGTTTGACACGGCGGCCAGTGGTCGCGGCCGGCGTCTTTGTTGATCTTGGGCGTGCGACCGAAATCGCCCGTCCAAAGCACCAGCGTTTCGTCGAGCAACCCGCGCAAGGCAAGGTCTTCCAGCAAGGCCGAGACCGCGGTGTCGGTGTGCGGCAGGCGGCTTTCCTTGAGTGTTTTGAAATTGTCTTTGTGGGTGTCCCAGCCGCCAATGCCGGCCGAATAATAAACCGTCACGAACAGCACGCCGCTTTCCACCAACCGTCGCGCCAAGAGCACGCTCTGACCGTAGGAATGTCGTCCATAGCGATCGCGCGTGGCCGCGTCTTCCTCATGGATGGCCAAAGCGCGCCGCGTGGCCGGCGCCGTCAATAGATCGAAGGCCCGTTGTTGATAGGCCGCCATGTCGCGCACCGCCGCGAACTGCCCGCCAAGCTGAGCCGTCGCCGCCAACCGGCCCAGCGTTTCACGCCGTGATCGCAGGCGTTCCTGCGAAACGCCGTCGGGCAGCGTCAATTGATCGACCGAAAACTTGGGATCGGCGGGGTTTTGCGTGATGAACAGCGGATCGTGCAGTTTGCCGAGAAAGCCGGCGAATTCGCCCGGCGTGCGAAACGGACCATCGGCGATCATCGTGGGCAGCGATACCGCGGTGGGCACGTCGTGCGGGTCGCGGCGGAGGTAATCGATCACGGCGCCGGGCGAGGGAAAATCGGTGGCCGCCGCGTTGGCCGTCACCAGATTGCTGAGCGGCTCGCGGCCGGTGAGTGAATAGTAGGCGCCCGGATTGTGCGCGCCGCGGTTGTGATGCACGCTGCGCACGAGCGCGAAGCGATCGGAGAGGGCCGCCAGTTTGGGCAGGTGCTCGCAGAAGGCCAACCCCGGCGTGCGCGTGGCGATGGTGGCGAACTCACCGCGGATTTCCGCCGGGGCATCCGGTTTTGGATCGAAGGTATCTAAATGGCTTGGCCCGCCGAATTGAAACAGCAGAATGCAGCTTTTGGCTTTCGCCGCCGCAATCTTACCGGCCGCCTCGGCATGCAGATAACGAGGTAGGGAAAGGCCGCCCAACCCCATCGCGCCGATTTGCAATAGCGCGCGGCGCGAGGCTCGGCGTTGTCCAAGACTGCCCGCCGATTGCCGGCTCCGCTCCATCTTTCAATTCTCCGGTTGCTTTGCTCAGGTGATTTGCCACAGCAGAACACCCCCCTTTTGGCCAACTGCCCGAATCGGGCAGTTGACGCCCACGTCTTCCACCAACCCCTATCCAACAGAGAAGAGGCTACCGCTCATTGTACGCCCCAAAGCGGCGGAACTCCAGGAATCTGCTCCACCTGTGACCTATTGAACTCGCGATTCGTCGACCGCGGTCGAGCGTAAGAAGCCGTAGTTATTGCACCGGCGCGCGGGTTCCGGAATGAGCTTGCCGGGCGTATTGCATTGAGCGCCATTCGATGTTTGCAACAGGCACCACACGCCGTAATCAATATCTTCACTAATCAGCCGCGTGTGCCCATCACAAAAAGCGACGTGGACGCCGGCAACATGCTTACTCGACGGCCGCGCACGGTGGATGGCCACGGAATCGTAAGGGCCGTTGATACGCATCGAACTGCTAGGCGGCTCAAACGGTGCTTCGTCGCTCGCGCTCGGCCACCAGACGCAGCCCAGGGCCGCTTCAGCATCCAAGGCCGATGGCGGCAAAACGGAATAGCTTCCCCCGTCGATACGTTCTGAAAGCATGGCCGTGTTGGCCGATCCATCGTGCTCGGTGATGTAGTCTTGATCGATCGACTCCAGCGGCGCGCCGGCGGGGTTTTCGATATTGTCATGATAATGGTTGAAGAAGACGCCGTTGGCGCGCCAATCGGGCGGATAACCGGCCACGCGCTCGCTGAGGGGCCGCGCCACAATGTCTTGCTGTCCGGTGTTGACGGCATAATTGCAGGGCGGCGGCGATCGCTTGCGTTGATTCGCCTCAAGAGCGCTGGGACAAACAAGATCATTCAAGTAAACCTGTCGCGGATCGACGCCCAGCGCCGCGGCGCGACCTGGTTCGCGATAGAGCCGGTAAATATCCGTTCGTTCCAGATACGGCAAAGTCTTCACAACCCAACTCACGCGCGCCTCGGCTTGAGGGCGTCCGTCGCCAATTGTGGCAATTGGGCAAAGGTAACCGGGGTAGGCGCCCTGCCCCGACGCGTAGTTCAGCACGCCAAGACTCAGGTTATGAAGGTTGTGGCTGCAAACATTGCGACGGCTGGTGGTGCGCGTGCATCGCATGGCGGGCACAATCAGCGCCGCCAGGAAGAACAGCACGCCAACCACGACGACGAGCTCGACCCAGGTGTATCCCCTGCGATAGGCAGCGCGCATGACGGTTCCCTTTTTTGCCACGATGAAGTGCTTCGACGAATCGTGACAACAAGCAACAACAAACGGTGTGCCGAGGGCCGCGAAAGTGAAATTCGCCGTTGTTTTCCGCACAATTGGTCAAGGGCGGGCGCTCGCCAGCGACGCTCACGTCTCAACATTGGACGCGCGAGACGGGGTACGCCGAAGTCAGGGCTTCCACCGGGGCGAACCGGGCAAATGGGTAGGCAACGACTCGACAACGCCACCGCCGGGCTCGCCCCGGTGGAAGCGCTGACTGACTGGCTAGAACGGCTGTCTGATACCACATCTTCCATTTCCGCGTGCATACGCCGCCGAAGGCGGAGGATGCACGCGGAAATGGGGGGGGCGCGAGTACGGACGGGCGATCTAGCCAGTCAGTCAGCGCTCGACGGGGACAAGCCCCGATCGTGGCGATCATCGCGACTTACTCCTGCAACAACCTTTCGGCTTAATCTCGCGGCATGAGGGGCAAGCCCGATGGCGGCATCGGGGAGTTGTCACTCAAGGTTTTGCAAAAAACGCTGCAAACCCGCCAGGTCGTCGCTGTTGATCAAGTCGACGTCCGCGCTGACGAGCTCCTGCCAAAGCGCCTGGCTTTCGGGCGTGGCCCAGAACCGCACGCGCCGGCCGCGGTCATGCGCTCGGCGCACAATCTCGCGGAGCTTTTGCCGCTCGTCTTCAGGAAACGCCCATTGGCCTCGCCAATGAAAATGTTGCGTCCAGTTGTCGCTGATCAGCGGAAGCAGATCGGCCGGCTCGTTGGAATCGAGATCGCTCAGGCGGCCGTCGATTCCCACGAAACGCGGATTATCGGCCGCGATGACTTCCCGCGCGCGATCGCCCGACACAACGACCGTGACCGCCTTGGCTTCCAACCGGCCGTCGCGGACGACGGAGACAATGTCCTGATATTCGGCCAAGAGCCTGGCCAAAGCCCGGTAGCTTGCTGTCGCGTCGGCCTTGATATCGACCAGCAACGTCAACGGCGGTCCATTGGGCCACAGTCGTCCGCCGGCTTGGCCGGCTCGCTGCCGCAACGGATCGAGATACAATTTACGCAGCGTGCGTGCGGGCTTGAGCTCAAAACGCGTATGGGCGACGAGTAACTCGCCGTCCACCAGGTAAACGTCGGCTTCGACGCTGGTGAAACCATGCGCCAGCGCGTCGAGCAGCGGCCGCGTGTGGAGGTAGTCGTTGTGGGCATGGGCGCGCGAGAGCGGCAAGGGCGGCTTCTCGTCGGCGCCGGCATAGTTGAAAAGCGACACGGCCAGCGCGCCAGCGGCCAAGGCGGGTAAAGTGGGTAAAAACACGCGGTAGCAATTGACAAATATTATTATCATGGCATCGTCCAATCCTCAAAGTCGCCCAACTCATGAGCAGCTTCGGCAATTCGCACCATTTCGTCCGATGTCACGAGATGCATGTGTCGAGAAGGTATCCGTCCGTCACGCATCGCTCCGGTCGCCACCGTTGCCGGCTTTGATGGCGCGCAAGAAACCAATTGGCGCCGGCTCGAACCTGCGCCTCACTTCATGCGCCGTCGCCAGCGACAAATCATCGGCGAGGTATTCCGCCAGCGGCACGTATGGCCGGAAATCGGGCGGGAAATAGTCGCCAAACCGGAATGGAACTGGGCGAGGCTGGCCTCGAAAGTAGTCGAGCAGCTTGCGTTCGGTACGAGGCGATAAGTCATAGCCGCATAGCACTTTCGCGTCGATGCGCCGCAAAGCCGCTTCGGCATCGCGCCAGTCTGGATCGGTCATGGCCCGCGCACCGGCTACGGCTTCATGATACGCCGCGACCAGGGCGGAAAAAGCTTCATCGTCTTTCTCGGTGAGGCGAGGAATGGGAATGGTAAGAAACGTCTCTTTCGTAATCGCCGAGCCTGGCGCCTCGCGCGTCGCAATAAACGCGTTTGCCACCGGCCCGTTTAAGACCGCGGCCAAGGCCTGAAGTATCCCTGCATTCTTCGGCCAGATGCCGGTAAACGTCTGATCGATGATCAAACCGCGGTCGTCCACGAACGCCGCCACGCACCACGGGCCTGGCGGCATGCGCGCGGAGTTCATAACGATCTTCGGTTCCTCCCACTGGCAGCCTAATGAGCGTGACCTATCACACGCCGGAGTGAAGCTGATGGATGTAAGCGGCGGGTATTCAAAGCTATAAAACCGCTCGGTTCTCGGCGGAAAGTCGACGCCTAGGTGAACAGCGTCTATCGCATTGAGTAATGTTGCACAATGCCGCAATTCATGCCACAGTTCCGGCAAGTCGCCGAGCGTACGGCACGCTGCTTCATCGGCGAGCGTTTTGATTGTGTTCATCGTGCGGGATTGGTGTATTTGGTTTCCGGCCATCGTCTGTACCGGTCGACGGTCAACGCATCGTATTGTAATTCTATGTCCGATCGGCACTTGTGCAAAGGCAAAAACATTGCAAAGCGGCGGCGCATTCGTCCGAGTCCACGACACATCACCTTGAGCCGCTCGCCCCGACCTGCGATATTTACGGCCAGTGTGCGGTGTCAAACAACGCAGGAGGCAAACAACAATGAATACAGCCACGGGTTTCAAGGTCGCGCGGGCGAGCGCGGGCCGCGTCGCGCATTGGATTCACGCGAAGTTTTTGTGGTTGCTGTTGGCCTCTTACGTGGTCGCCGGCTTTTTTCCCGCCTGGGGCTTGGCGATGAAACAATTGTCGTTCGGCCAACTGCACGTCTTTCAAGAGACGGTGAGGCTCTCACTGCCAATGCTGATGCTCTCCTTTTTGTTGCTGAACGCCGGATTGGGAGTCGATCTCAGCACGTTCAAAAGCAGCTATGTCGGCGTGGGCGCGCTCGCCGCCGGGCTCATTGCGAACCTGGCGGTTCCGGTCACTTTCATCCTGCTAGTGACGCAGCTTATGCGCTTGTGGCACAACCCGGACGAAGTGCAAAACATCCTTGTCGGCCTGGCACTGATCGCCTCAATGCCGATCGCCGGCTCGTCCACCGCCTGGTCGCAAAACGCCAACGGCAACATGGCCCTCAGCCTGGGTTTGGTGCTGCTCTCGACGATCGCCAGTCCGATCACCACGCCGCTGGCGCTGCACTCGGTGGGATTGATGACCACCGGCGATTACGCCGAAGACCTGCACGAGTTGGCCGCCGGCGGCAGCGGTGGCTTTCTGGCCGTGTGCGTCGTCATTCCCTCGCTGGCGGGCGTGGCGCTGCGCCGCGCGCTGGGCAAGGAACGGGTCGCCAAGGCGAAACCCAATCTGAAACTCGCCAACGCCGTGGTGCTGCTGGCGCTGAACTACGCCAACGCATCCGTCTCGCTGCCCGAAGCGGTCGGCAACCCCGATCCTGATTTTTTGGCGGTGATTCTCACGCTGACGGTCGCCCTCTGCGCGGCGACCTTCTCGGCCGGCTGGCTGATTGCCAGGTGGTTTCAGGTCGATTTGGCTTCGCGCACGGCGTTGATGTTCGGACTGGGCATGAACAACAACGGCACCGGCCTGGTGTTGGCGTCGATGGCGCTGGCCAATCACCCGCGCGTGATGTTGCCCATTATCTTTTACAACCTCGTTCAGCATTTGGTGGCGGGCGTCGTCGATCGCTGCCTTGGCAAGGCAGACGGCGTCACACGTTAACGGATCATTCAGCACCGTTCTGCCAGGCATGAAAGGCCAGCCGCACCCGCGCGCGACGCAGGTCGCGGCGAAAACGGTCTTCGTCGGCGCCCATTTCACGCAACAGCAGCGCCGCGAGACCAATCGCGACCTCGCCTTCTTCAAAGCAAACTTCCGTCGCGCCGATTTCTTCCAACCAAGCTCGTTCGCCCAGGTAGCGGGCACGCACGAAAACCTTTAGCTCCGGGTTCATCTCGCGGGCGACAATGATGACAATCGTTCGCGTGTGCGGATCGGGCGTCGTCACCAGCAGATACTGCGCGGTCGCCACGCCGGCGGCTTCCAAAATCTCACGCCGGGCGGCGTCTCCATAGACGGCCAAGCGACCGTCGGCGGCCAGCGCCGTAACGGTGTCGATGTTCAGATCGATGATTACCGGTTCAATGCCAAATTCTCGCAACATGGAAGACGCTGTTCGACCCACGGGGCCATAGCCCACAATGATCGCTCGCGGCCCTGCGGCGGAGCGATCGGCCTGCACCGCGGGAAGTGGAATGCGGGCGGCCTGTCGTTCGCTGCGCCACGACAAGAATCGCCAGAGCCGAGGTTGCCGGCGCAGCCATCCGAGCACGGGATCGATGCCGCCAAACAGCAACGGGTTCAGTGAAATGGTGACGATCGAGCAGGCGACTAGCAAGCTTTCGCCATCCGCCGCCAGCAAGCCATGTTCGTCGGCCACGTCCGCCAGGATGAACGAGAACTCGCCGATATGGGCAATTCCCGCGGCCACCGTCAACGCCGCGCGAACGGAATATCCCAGCGTCCAAACCATCCAAAACGCCAGCAGCGGACTGACCAACAGAATGACCGTTAGTAAGCCGATAAACAGGCCCAGGTTGTGCCAGATAACCGCTGGGTCGAAGAGCATGCCCACGGAAACAAAAAACAGCACGGCGAAAGCGTCGCGCATGGGCAAGGCGTCGGCGGCGGCTTGATGGCTCACTTCCGACTGGCCGACCACCATGCCCGCCAAAAACGCCCCCATCGCCATGGAAACGCCGAACAACCAGGCCGAGCCTGTCGCGATGGTTAGCGCCACGGCAAGAATGGCCAAGGTAAATAGCTCGCGCGTGCGCGTGCGGGCCACGTGCTCCAACAGCCACGGAATCAGCTTTTTGCCGGCCCACAGCACCGTCGCCAACA
>DASVGM010000362.1:0-13599 GCA_036379555.1 Pirellulales bacterium
AGAGCCTGCCGTCGCCATCTCGATCGAGCTGCTTGAACGTATTTTGTGGCTGCGGTTGGCCGCGCGCGGCGCTCGTCGCCAGGAGCAGGCAACCGCATACGGCAAATAGATGGAAGGGGCGATGCGACATGTTGATACCCGGAGAGGGTTCAGGGTTCAGGGTTCAGGGTTCAGATGAAGGATGAAGGATGAAGGATGAAGGATTCAATTTCCGCGTGCGACAATTTGCATTTTGCATTTTGCATTTCCCAACCGAAGGCGGGGCAACGCGCCCTCACCCCAGCACCGGGTACTCGTTTGCGGGAGCGGAGGGAGAGGGAACACGCGCAAGCGGAAATCATTTCCCCTCTCACCTTTCTTTCAACCCCAACCCCCAACCCCTAATTCCCAACCCCTCAACTCTCAAACCAGCCCCCACTTTTTCCTCAAAAACCACTCTAATATAAGCAAGCACGTAAAACATAGAAAAAACTTCCAATTGTCCCACAGCGTGTCCTTGCTCTGCGTTTCGACCTCAAGATCCTTCGTGCCGGCCTTGATTTCATCGAGCAAGCGCGGCAACTGCTCGGGCGGCACCGTTTTGCCGCTCGTCATGGCCGCCAGGCCCTCCAAGGCTCCGACGTCGGCCGCCGGGTTGTTCAACTCCAAATCCTGCTCGAAGACCAAAAATCGTGCCCGTGCCGTGCCAATGGACTGACCCTGCCGGCTGGCCTCAACGACAATGGTGTAGTCGCCCGCCACTTGAGTATCGAGAAAGGCTCCGCTCATGCGGGCTTCGTCGCTGCTGTCGCGACGCAGCCGCAGATCGGCAGGTTTTCCACCGGGTAACTGTACTTTAGCCTCAAATTGCGCGTCGGTGATCGGCTCGCCCTGGGCCGTCTTGGCGCCGGCCGTGAATTCCACTCGCGAGCCGGGCGCATAGCGCCTTTGCACCAATTCAATCCAGACGGCGCCTTCGTCGCTCTGATCTTTACGAGCCAACCAAAGAATGACCTGTCGCCAAAACCGCTTGTGCTCGGCTTCGTGGCCCTGCATCCACCACCGCCAGGTGCTGTCGCCCGCGAACGCCAGCACGCGGCCGGCGCCATGTTCGGTGGCCACCAATAGCGGTTGCTTGTTCGGTGATTCGGCCAACAAAGTGGCCGTCGGCTTTAGCCCGCTAAAACGATTGGCCCCGGTAAGCGACGGCAATTGCCGCCAGGCCGCCTCGTTGTCGCCGGACGTTAGCTTCATCAGGTATTGCCGCAGGCCCGTCGGCGTGGGAATCATCTTCAACGGGCCGGGCACGTGCAAATCCTCTCGCACCTTTTCGCCGAAATTCTGCCGTTCCAACCGATTGAACTCAATCGGCAGCACCTCGGCCAGCGGCGTATGACCGTAACCGCCGGGGCCAAAACTATGCAGGCCGCCGAGCATCATAAAGCCGGCGCCGCGCTCGATCGCCGTCGTCAGCATGTTCAACTCCTCGGGCTTGAAGGCCGTGGAGTCGAGATCGCCAATGATGTAAACGTCGTACTTGCCGGGCTGCAGGCGCTCGGCCAGGTCGGTGGGATGGGTTTCCGGTTTGTCGGCCCGAATGTAGAGAAAATCGAGATGGATGTCCGGCGACGAATCGAGCGAGCGGCGCAAAAACTTTTGCTCGCCGGTCAGCGTTCCTTCCAGGTAGAGCACGTTCAGGCCGCCCTTAATCACACTGACGAAAGTGCTGATTTCGTTGTTGGTGGTCAGCAGTTCGCCGGGTTGCGGCGGCACCTTGGCGGTGATCTTGATTTCGCCGGGCACGACGGGCGTATAGTGTTGCTCGACCGACAAGCGTTCGCCGTCTTGCCGCGACGTGACCTGCGTGGTGGCCACGTTTTCCATTTTGCCGGGCGACGTTTCCGCCTCGATTTCCAAGGGAACCGTCTTGCCTTCCATGCCTTCTTCGCGCAACGTCACCACCACGGGAAATTCATTCTTCACAAACACGGTGGCGGGCACTGAAAGCTGTTCCAGAGCGATGTCGCGAGTTTGCCCCGGCCCGCGGCCTTGCCCGAAGGGCACCGCGTACAACGGATAGCCCAAATCGGCCATGCGTCGCACGGGGATTTGCGGCGGCAGGTCGTGCGGTGCGTAGGCGCGCTGGGCGCCGTCGCTGAGCAGAATCACGCCCGCCAGACGCTTTCCGGCTTGGGCCTTGAGCACTTGTTCCAGCGCGGAACCGATGGCGGTTTGCTGTCCGTCCGGCGTCGCGGCCAAGTCCAGCTTGCCGGGGCTGTATTCGATCGCATGGGCTTCGCTATCGATCTCGTAGAATTGAATGTCCAAATCGCTGCCCAGGCTATCAAACCGCGGCAGAGACTCGTTCAAGCTCTCTCCCACGGCCTGCCAACGGCTCTTTTTTCCGACCATGTCGGTCACGAGCATACTGCGCGAACGATCGGCCAGCACCACCAGCGTGGCGGCTTGTTTGGTCGTTTTGGTCCAGACGAGCGTTGGCCGCAGCATGGCAAAGGCCACCAGCAAGATCACCAGCAGTCGCAGGACAAACAGCACTGCCCGGCGACTGCGCCGCGCGCGATCCGGCGTCGGACCAACGAACAACAGCCCAGTGAGTAGTAACAGCAGCGCAGCGACCAGCCACCAGCCCACGACGGGCGTGACCGAAAATCGCACGATGCTGGCAGGTAAAGGCATGGCAAAACTGAAATGGTGACAGTGCGGTGACTCACCCTCCATTGTGCTACAACAACGCTTTTCTCTCCACTGCAATTCAGATGCACCCCGGCCGGGACAGTCTTGGAGTGCGGCGATTCATCGCCGCTTTCACTCGTCGCGTAGCGACCTTCTCTCCGGCGGCCAGGATGGGCGGGGCGTGCCGGTGGCGGTCGAGGCGGCCGCGGCCTTGATTCTCCCACGGCTGCGGGCGAAAATCGAATTACGATCGTTTCTGGCGATAAAACCATGTAGAGGTGCCGCACCAGCGCGGCGACATGATTGTCGCATTGCCGAGACCCTGAGTATCATCGAAGCGCAGGTCTTTCACGGCCTGAGCTACTTTTTCGATCATCGCGACGATGGCATTGATTGGCCGCAAACTCGATCCTCCGGTGTCGCCCTCAACCGTTCTCAAACCCTGGCACTGGTTCATTTTCGCGGCCACCGTGCCACTCGCGCATTGCGCCAGCCGGCTAAACCTTGATCTTTGGCACGACGAGATTTACACGGTCGATTACTTTGTTTCCCGCGGGCCGCTGTTCATCGTCAGCGATTATTCGTTGCCCAACAACCATGTGCTCTATTCGCTGATTCTGTGGCCGTTCTACTTGGTTTCGGACGTGAACTTCGTGCTGCGTCTGCCTTCATTCTTGTTTACCGTGGGTACGCTGGCTTTCGTCTTCGCCATCGCGCTGCGGCAGAGCGGCCTTATCTGTGCGGTGCTCAGCACTTCGCTTTTAGGGCTGAATCAGATGTTTTTGATTCATGCTATCCAGGTGCGCGGCTATGGCGTCAGCATGTTCCTCACCGCCTGGCTGACTTTCCTGGCGCTAGCGGATTCATCTCGGACTCGGCGACGGTGGATCGCCGTCGTCCTGGCGGGGGCCGCGCTTTTGTATGTCATGTCGACGAACGCGTTGCTCTTCGTTCCGCTGGCCCTCGCCAGCGTGCTTGTGCGAGTGGCGCGGCGCGTGGAGGCTCGCGAGGTCGCCGCCGACGTATCTGCGTGGTTCACCGCGGCGCTGGTCGCGCTGGCCTGTTATTTGCCGATTGCCGAACAGGTGCGGGCGGTGGCGAAGTCGAGCGCGCCGTCGTCATGGTCGTCACTGCCGCACCTCGTAGCCAATTTTTTCCGGCCGGCGCTGCATGACTATTTCTGGTTCGCGCCGGTCATGCTGGCGTCTCTCGCCGCGATCGCTTTGACGACCGACAAAAACAAACCGCGCCGTTGGACTTTGCCCGCCGTCGCACTTGGCGTTGTGTTTGGAGCGTTTCTGTTGACGGCGGCTTTGCGCATCAGCCCGTTTGAAAGGAATTATTGCCCGTTGTTGGTCTTGCTGGCTTTGCTGGGCGGCTGGCTGCTCGCCGAACTGATTGGGGCTGTACATGTGCGTTCCTCTTTGCGGACGCCGAGCGTCGCGACGGGATTGTCGTTGGCGCTGGCGGCGTTGGTGCTTTGTCCGCAGCTTTGGACCTATCCGCGGCGGCTGAAAGAGCGTCGCGAGCAGATCGAGCCTGCGAACCAATGGATCACCGACGGATACTACTGCTATTATGCCGCCGATTATCGCCCTTCCGCCGTGGTGGCTTATCTGGCCGAGCAAGACTTTGAGCGGTTGCCGTTCTGCGTGGCCTATGCCAAAGCCGATTTTCTCAACATTTGGTGGTATTTTTATCACAGCCGCTTGTCGGGGGTCAGTCCGCCGCGCGGCGTGGTAGACATCTACGCGATCGCGCCCGAGCCACCGCCTTGGAATGCGCTGGCGGACTATAATCATTTTAGCGAGCAGGATGTGAAAAGTTTTCGCTTGATCGCAGACTTCGGGTTTTATCGTCTTTACCGCACTCAAAACCCGGTGGACGTGGGAGACCCGCCGGACATGCGGACCTCCGGCGGCCGAGAATGAAATGCCGCGCACTACCGCTTACGGCGGCGCCAGCGTTCCCAGCCCGCTTCGGCGCCGACGAATTCAAACTCTTGAGCGATTCTCTCCCGAACCGCGAATATATAACGGCGCTCGCTCGCGCAAACCGGGTTGTGACACGCGCTCAATGTCAGCCAATCACGCGGATCGAACAGAATCTCTTCGACCAGTCCGCCGTTGAGCGCGCTCCAGGCGGCGTCGAATTGCCGCGCGTGCAAGCATTCCCAAAAAATATCCGTAACGGGCAGTTTTGGCCACGCGCGCGAGAGCTTTGCGATTGGATAACAATCAACGGTCAAAAACACCAACTCCGGCGCGTCCCTTGATTTCAAGTACTCGGCTTTTTGCAGAATCGCCGCGGTGCGCGCATCGTCGGGAAGGTAGGCGCCGAGCTCGGGGATGTATTTTTCGGGCTGACTCCGAACAATATCGGCGGCGAACGGCGCGGCCAAATACTGCTGCTTGCATTGCTGCTTCACGATCGGCGCGAGTACCCAGCCGGTCGCGGCGGCGGCGCAGGCCAGGGCCGTGACCGGCAGCCGACCGCGCAGACACACGGACACCAATCGTAGTTGATCGATGCAAAGGCAGCCGAGCAACGGAAAAAAGCCATAAAGATACTCGCGATGCGGCCGGTTCGCGTAGTACGCGAACCACACCAGCATCGTGGCGGCAACCGCGAACTGCACCCCGTGCACGCGCATCTGGCAGCGGCGCCAGTCCAGTAGACGGTAGACGATGGTGTAACAACAACTGCCCAGGATGACCAACGCCAACGGGTCGATGGCAGTTGGCACGGCGGCCGAGAACCCGCTGGACGACATCAACCGGAAAAACGCCGCTTGCTTGACAGCGGCGCCCAAGTCCGGCGCTCCGCCTAACGACAAAACGCACAACACAACCCAGCAGAGGAGGCCGCCGGCGCAACCGAAACCGGTCGCCGCCGCGGTCGCCAGGATTTGCCGACCGGTGAGATGTCGCGACCGATATGCGATAAAAGCAAAGCACCCCGCCGCCGCGGCGACTCCGGTTTCGACGTTATGAACGATCGCCAGGCAAGCCAGCAAACCGGCACCGAACGCGGCATGAGGCACTGGCGCCGCGGCCAATCGGGTCAAGGTCCAGGGGATGAGCCAGAGAAAAAAATACCGCCATGCCGAATGGTTGGGCTGCATCCATGTTACCAGCCAAAAGTTGCACCCGGCCAGAATCAACGCGGGAACGCATAACAACCAAACCCCGCGTGAGAGAACATAATACGTCCGCAGCAGTGACAGCATCACCACGGTTTGCAGGCCCACGATAAAAGCCAGGTGGCCGCGCATGGTAAACTCGCCGAGCAACTTCTGCAGAGCCACGTTCACGAGCGTTGTGAGTTGCCCGTAACTGGGTGTCGCTTGGTGCTGCAACTGCGATCCGTGCAACAAGCGGTCGGCGTGGCTCACCACGTAGAGCCAGTGCTCCATGCGGATCTCCGTGAGATCCCAGTCGGCGGTGTAGACAAGCGTCAAACGCCCAAGCGGGAGGGCGAACAAGACAATCACGCCGGCGCAAATCGCGAAGGCCGGCCATTGAACCAGTTTTTTCTTGCGGAACCTTACCAACATACATAAGATCGCCAGCCCAAAGACCCCGCCCAGCCGCTGCGCCAACGTCGTCTGCTGTGCGAGCAGAACGCACGCATCGGGCGCCAGCGAAACGACGGCGGCAACGATGATCGCGGCTGCTACGAAGACAATTCTCGCGAAACGGTGACCCCAGAGGTTTCGCAGCGCGTAGCCTGCGACGGCGATGCCCGCCAGCGAAACCAGCAGCGCCAGGTGCGCGCGTCGTAAACCACGACTATCGACCGGCGAATAGACCGGCGGCACTCCGGCGATGTAGCGATTCAGACCCGTCTCTTCGTCGAAAAGCGGCTCGCTCGGCGATGCCGGATAGGAGATTTGCGGCGCTTTCGGCGTATGCGACAAAAAAACGCCCGCCGCGATCGCCCAGGCGATCGCCACCAGCGCCAGCACGATCACCGTGCGCCGTTCACCGCGCAGCGCCGCGAAACGTCCGCCGCTCCTGGCGGTTGTTGTGGCCGGCAAGAGCCCGTTTTGCTCGCACGGGAGCATGCGCATCGGCATGACGGTGAGTTCCAATGGACCATTCGATTGCCCGCTGCCGGCGAATCATAACCCCGGATCATCGTAAATACCAACGCCGTTTTCTGGCTTGCGTCGGCGCGGTGCTGCATCGAATGCCCGGTTAACGTGGCGGCGCCGGAACCGTGGCGATACAATAGTCGTATCGGACTTTTGTCGTGGAGACCTACTTTACATGGCGACCGTCGAAAAAACTCGGCTGCGGGGCGAACGTCGCATCGTGCTTTCAGAAATTCCGTGGAAGCTGTATGAGCAGTTGCGCGAGAATGAGGAAAACTGGCACCTGCACATGACCTACGACAACGGAAGGCTCGAACTAATGAGTCCCTCGCCCAGCCACGAAGTCATTACGAAGTTGCTGGCGCAGATGGTTGAGGCATTCACCGCGGAGCTTGCCATCCCGCGGCGCAGTCTGCGCTCAAATACCTGGAAACGGCGTGAACTGGGCAAGGGATGCGAGACTGACGAATGCTATTACATTCTCAACCATCGGCGCGTCAAGGAGCGATTGGAGGTCGACCTGTCGGTCGATCCACCGCCAGACCTGGTTGTCGAGACAGAAATCAGCCGCAGCTCAGTGTCGAAGTTGCGGGTTTACGCGGCGCTAGGCGTGCCCGAAATCTGGCGCTGGCGTCGCAACCGGCTTAGCGCTTACTCACTGGAGGCGGATGGAAAATATGCCGAGCGTGAACACAGCCTCAATTTGCCGATGCTGCGAGTGAAAGACCCGGAGCCGTTTCTGGATTTTGAGTTGGCGGCCGATGAAAGCGCCTGGATTCGAGTGTTTCAGGCTTGGGTGCGCGAGCGATTTGTCGCCAGCTAAATGTCATTGGCAAAATCAGAGTCGCGCATGCTTCAGCCGCTGGTCATCACGCACGATCTCACCAAGCGCTACACCGCCGTCACCGCGCTCGACCGTTGCACGCTCGAAGTGCCGCGTGGCGAAGTGTTTGGACTGTTGGGTCCAAACGGGTCGGGCAAAACAACCCTGCTGAGATTGTTGATGGGGTTTTTGCGGCCCACGTCCGGCCGAGCCGCCATCGACGGTCTCGATTGCTACCGCGACAGCGTGGAGGTGCATCGTCGAGTCGCCTATTTGCCCGGCGACGTGCGGCTGTTTGGCAACATGCGCGGGCGCGACGTGCTGCGTTTTTTCAGCCGCATTCGCCGGGGCGGCGACCTGCGGCGCGAGCTCGAACTGGCCGAACGGCTGGGATTGGACGTTTCGCGCCCGGTCGCCAGGATGTCGACCGGCATGCGGCAGAAGCTAGCGCTGGCGGCGGTGATGGCGGTCGATACACCGTTGGTGATTCTCGACGAGCCGACGGCCAATCTCGATCCCAGTGTGCGGGGCATCGTGCTTTCGCTGGTGAGCGAGGCCCGGCAAGCGGGACGGGCCGTCATCTTTTCTTCGCACGTGCTCGACGAAGTGGAGCATTCGTGCGACCGTGTGGGCATCATGCGCGCCGGCGAAATGGCACATTTGCAAACCATCGCCGACCTGCGGCGGCAACACCGCATTCATGCCCGATTGACGGCGCCTTTGTCGCCGCCGCCGGCCAGTCTCTCGGCGAACCTGGCCGTTTCCACCTCCAACGGCGATGTGACGATTGAAACGCCCGGTGACTTGGCGCCGCTGTTGGGTTGGCTGGCGACCTTGCCTTTGGCTGAGGTGCGCATCGAACCGGTGGGGCTGAGGACGGTCTATGATCGGGTACATGGTTTACGTTCCTTTTCCCAACCATCGCGGCAACGACTGGTGGAACGCTCACCTAGAACGTAAAATACTTGCGGGGCTAGTGCCTTCTCCAGACTAGATTTTCGGGTTCGACTCGACTGGAGGATGGGCCTCCTGGCCCGTCACGTTCGCTTGGTGACGGGCTAGGAAGCCCATCCTACACGGCAACCGCCACGCGACACCCGAAAATTCAGTCTGGACAAGGCACTTGATGGGGACGGCCACCCGCCTCGAAACCTTCGGAGGAAAGAATGTTTGTTCGCAAACCAGCGCTGATTGCGATCGCGCTTGTCGCTTGCCTAATGACGGCGCCGATGTTGCTGCCCGCGCAGTACCCCGGCAAGCCGGCCCCCGCCAAACCATCTCGGAACAAAACGCGGCCAAACCGCTCGGGAGCTCCATCAAAGGCGGCCCAATCAAAGGAGAAGAACGTGGACACGACCCCGGCAGACGGCGAATCGCAACCGGCCAAACTTGAAACAGCCACTTTCGGCAACGGCTGCTTCTGGTGCAGCGAAGCCGTCTTTCAGCAGCTCAAAGGCGTGTATTCGGTCATGCCGGGCTATAGCGGCGGCATCGTCGAGCAGCCAACCTACGAACAGGTTTGCACCGGGCAAACAGGACATGCCGAGGTGATCCAGATCAGTTACGAACCAAGCGTGATTACCTTTGCGGATCTTCTGGAGGTTTTTTGGCAGACGCATGACCCGACGACGCTCAATCAGCAAGGCAACGACATCGGCACACAATATCGCTCGGTGATCTTTTACCACACGCCCGAGCAGAAGCGGCAAGCCGAGCATTACAAGCAAAAGCTCGACCAGGAACATGCCTTCCGCCGGCCGATTGTCACCGAGATCACCTCCTTCGCGGAGTTTTACCCGGCGGAGGATTATCATCGGGATTATTACAATCAGCACAAAGGCGAGGGCTACTGCATGGCCGTCATCCGGCCGAAAGTGAGCAAGGTGAAAAAGGTGTTTCACGACAAGCTGAAACAATAGGTCGTCCATGAGCACCACCATGAACAGGCTTTCGTTCGGTACGTTGAGTGCCTGCGGCGCTGTGTCTTCGTTCTTTATATTGGTGGTCTGGCTGGGGGTCGCCTGGGCAGCGGACGATGCCGTGCCGAGGCACCAGCCGGCCCAAAGCCAGGCTGGCGGCGGCGAGCAACCCGCGAAAAACGCGAAAGCGCCGGCGGGCAAGGTTGCGGGAATCTGGATCTCCCGAGGCGATTCTTGGATCACAGTCAAAGCCGATGGCGAAGTCGAGCCGAAGAAGTACACCTTCGATCCGGCCGACAAGGATCTGAAAGAAACCTTCAAGCATGTTTTTCACGCCGCTCGTGTGCATCTGACGTATCAACCCTCGGGCGACACTCGGCAACTGCTCAGCATCAAGCGGCACGTCATCAAACCAATCGGAACGATCACCGGCGAAGTGGTGCAGGTGCATGAGAGTTTTTGGGTTGAGGTGAAACCGAAAGTTGGACTAGCCGACGCCTTCGCTCCCGGCGCCAATTACAATGACAAAGCGTTTATGGAAACCTTGCGAGGCTTGCAGCCGAAAGACACGGTGACCATCAAGTACAACACGGATTTTGAGCGGCATCGCATCTTGTCGATGCGCGTTCACCCCGGCAAGCCATCAAAGCTTCCGGCAAAGGAGACAAAGTAATTTGGCTTGCTCTCAAAATGCCATGTACCTCGGTCGCTTCATTATCTGTTTCTCTTTACTTGCCTTAACCGCTATGGCCGCGCACGTATTCGCTTTTGATCGTCCCAGTGGCGCCGCGTTTCAGGGACGCTCGGTGGTCGTGGCTGAGCATGGCATGGTCGCCACCAGCCAGCCTCTGGCGGCCCAAGCGGGTCTGGATGTGCTCAAGTCCGGGGGCAACGCCGCCGACGCCGCCGTGGCCGCCGGCGCCGTGTTGGGCGTTGTCGAGCCGATGAGCTGCGGCATCGGCGGCGATTTGTTCGTACTCTATTGGGATGCCAAAACTCAAAAACTCTTCGGCCTCAACGCCAGTGGCCGTAGTCCGTACGAGCTTTCAGCGGAGGTCTTCGCCAAGCAAAAGTTGCGCGAGATCCCGGATGAAGGTCCGCTTTCCTGGTCGGTGCCCGGCTGCGTGTCGGGCTGGAACGATCTTCTCCAACGCTTTGGCAGCCGGCCGCTGGCCGACCTGTTGCGCCCGGCGATCGACTACGCCGAAGACGGTTTCCCGGTCAGTGAGATTATCGCGGACAATTGGAAGTCGGCGGCAAAAAGCCTGGCGCGCTGGCCCGACTCGGCGAAAACGTTTTTGATCGACGGCCGGGCGCCGGAGGCCGGCGAGTTGTTTCAGAACCCGCGTCTGGCCGCCACGTATCGAGCGATCGCCGCCGGCGGGAGCGACGCTTTTTATCGCGGCGAAATCGCCTCGGCGCTGGTCGCTTTCAGCCAGGCCCACGGAGGATTTTTCAGCCCAAGGGATTTTGCCGACCATGACAACGATTGGGTGGATCCCATATCCACCAATTACCGCGGCTACGACGTTTGGGAACTTCCGCCCAACGGGCAAGGAACCGCCGTTTTGGAAATGCTCAACGTACTGGAGGGTTACGACATCGCCTCGCTAGGGCCGGGCAATCCCGACTATTTGCACCTGTTTTTAGAAGCTAAGAAGCTGGCCTACGCCGATCGCGCCTGGTTTTATGCCGATCCGGATTTCGCTCGAATTCCGTTGACGGGCTTGATCTCCAAGGATTACGCCCAGCGGCAACGTCGCCGCGTGAACCTGGCGCGCGCGGCGACGAACGTGCCGCACGGCGATCCGCGCTTGGTGCGGGGCGATACGATCTATCTCTGCGTCGTCGATCAAGACCGCAACTGCTGCTCGTACATTCAAAGCAACTATTCCGGCTTTGGTTCGCAAATGGCGGCGGGCGAGTTGGGCTTCGCCCTGCAAAACCGCGGGGCGCTGTTCGCGCTCAACAGCAAACATCCAAACCGCTTCGAGCCGCACAAGCGTCCGTTTCATACCATCATTCCGGCGCTGGTGACTCACGAGGGCAAACCGTGGTTGGTCTTTGGTGTGATGGGCGGCGACATGCAGCCGCAAGGCCATGTGCAGGTGCTCGTCAATCTCATCGACTTCAAGATGAACGTGCAGGCCGCCGGCGACGCCGCGCGCGTGCGGCACTCAGGCAGCCCCACGCCGACCGGTCTGCCGGGCAACGCCGGTGGCGGGCAGGTCTTTGTCGAGTCGGGCGTGAGCGACGCGGCCATCGCCGCCTTGCGCGCCAAAGGCCACCATGTGGCGCGTGCCCGCGGCGGATACGGCGGCTATCAAGGCATTTTCATTGACTGGCGGCACGGCACGCTGCACGGCGGCAGCGAGTCGCGCAAAGATGGTTGCGCGGTGGGCTATTGAGACGCTATCCGTTACGCGACCGGGCCGCCCCGGCCATTTGCGTCTGAATCGCAGCGCGAAAGAGCTTGCCGCACCGCCGCGGCCAAATCGCCGGTAAGCGGCACCGTGACGCTCGCGCCGCTGGTCAGGTTCTTCACCTGGCAATTGCCGGCCGCCAGTTCATCTTCGCCGGCGATGATCGCCGCCTTAAAGCCGCGGCGATCCGCATAGCGAAGCTGCTGACCCAGACGCTTCGCTTCAGGATAAACCTCCACGCCCAACCCCGCCGCGCGCAATCGGGCCGCCATCCGCAAATAATCGTGCAGCCGTTCGGCCACAAAGTAAACCACAAAGACTTCGGCCGGCGTGGTCACCTTGGTTAACATGCCCAGTTCTTCCATCGCCGCCAGCAGGCGATCAAGTCCCAGCGACGCCCCGATGCCGGGCAACTCCTGGTTTGTGTACAAACTCGCCAAGTTATCGTATCGTCCGCCGGAGCAAACACTGCCGATCGCCGGCAGCCGATCGAGAAACGTCTCGAAGATCGTGCCGGTATAGTAATCCAACCCGCGCGCGATCGAAACGTCCAAACGCAAACGCTCCCTCGACACACCTCCGGCCTCGGCGGCGGAGAGCAATTCAGCCAAACGGCCGACCCCCTCCTGGCCGACTTCACTACCCAAAACCAATCGCTCAAGCTGCCGCAAAACATCGTCATTGGAGCCGGTTAGTTCCGAGAGCCGCAAAACGTCGTCGGCCTGAGCGGCCGTGGCGCCGGCCGCCGCTTGCATTTCGGCCGCGACGGCATCTCGGCCGATTTTGCCGAGTTTGTCCAAGGCGCGCAGGATGGCGACCGATTGATCGGCCAGCCCCAAACGCTCCAGCAGGCCGTTGAGCACCATGCGGTTGTTCACGCGAATGGTAAAGTCGTCGAAACCAATGGCCCGCAACAGGTCGTCAATCACCAACGCCGTTTCGACATCGGCCGCGGGCGAGCGCGTGCCAATGGTGTCAAAATCGCACTGCATGAACTCGCGATAGCGTCCGCGTTGGTTTTTTTCGCCGCGCCATACCGTGGCAATGTGATAGCGTTTGAAAGGCGTGCCCAATTCGTTGATGTGCTGCGCCGCGAACCTGGCCAGCGGCACGGTCAGATCGAACCGCAGGCCGACCCAGCGGCCGCCTTGGTCTTCAAACCGATAAAGCTGCTTGTCGGTTTCTTCGCCCCCTTTGCCCGTGAGAATCTCCAGAAACTCCAGCGCCGGCGTATCGATGGGGCTATAGCCATAGGAGCGATAGACCTGCTGCGCGGTGGCGATGAGCCGCTCGCGCGCCATCATGGCGTCGGGTAGGTAATCGCGAAATCCTTTGAGCGTACGGGGCTCAATCCGGTTGGCTTTGGTCACGGGAAAAAATCCTGGCGAAATGAATTGTCGGGTGGGTACTCGCAATTGTGCCCGATTAAAGTATTAGCGGTTTGCCCACACTTGTCGTAAGGCATCCAGGGTGGCAGCGCGTTTGGCGTCGGCCAGAACCTGCCGCAGCAATTCGGCGTCTTGAATCTGCCGGATCTCAGGCATCAGCGCCAAACCCGCAGCGGCGAACCGAACCTCCAGTAGCGACTCGATTCCTTCCAGCAGGGCTTGTTCACGGCCTTCTTTCCACCCTTCTTCACGGCCTTCTTCACGGCCTTCTTCACGG
>DASVGM010000363.1:0-4281 GCA_036379555.1 Pirellulales bacterium
GACTCGCGGATTCAGAAGTCGGGAGAACCAGCGGTGCTCGCGCAGCAGCCCATGTCCAAAGTGATAGCCGATGCCATACATGCAGCAATCGCCCAGCACGGCGGCGACGATGCAGGTCAGCAAGGCGGCCACCGGCTCAAATACGCCCTTGTGGGTGGCAATGCCGGCGCCGATGACCAACAGCTCTTCGGGCACCGGAAACCCCATCCCGGTGAGCACGATGGGAATGCCCAACCCTACATAGGGCAGCACGTCGTTTATAAGTGTATCAAACATCGAAAGACTGCGACTCGCCCGGCACGGCCGGCGACACATGTTGCTGCGGCCGATGACCCCGAACACCGGCAATGTCATTGTAGCCCGGCCAGACTGTCCGGGTACCTGTAATCTAGACAACTTGCGTGGGCGAGGCCAGTTCTTGGGGTTGCCGCGCTTTCACCGTCCGAACAAATTTTAGTCTTCCACGGCCGCGGCTTCGGCTTTGGTCGAGTTCGCGGAGATTTGCTCCATTATCCAGCGGTCCATGTCGGCGAGCATGGCCGGCACCATCTCGTGACCGCAGGGATATTGCCGCAGGGAGACGTTCATGCCCGCACTGTGAAAGAGTCTCAGGTGTTGGCAGACCTCGTCCGTGTCGTAGCGACGGCTATCGCGTCCGCAGGCCAAGAAGAGCGGCACTTGCCGGGCATGCGCCAGCCGCTTGAACGGCGTTTGGCCGCTGGGAAACCGGCCGCAGAGCGAAAGCACGCCGGCAAAGCGGCGTGGATTGTCCATCGCCAGGCGAAAGGCCATCGTGCCGCCAATGTCAAAACCGGCGATGAAAACCCGCCGGTCGGCGATGTGAAAGCGCGACCGCGCCGTTTCAATGGCGTCGAACACGCCCTGTTCCGCCTCGGCCCAATGGCCCAGTGGCGACTCGCCCGAGCTTAGCCGGCCAGTGTTGATGGCGGCATGGCCGCCGTGGCGAGGCGCCCGCGGCGCCACGGCCACGTAGTTTCGCATGCTCACCAACGGCATGATGCGCTTGAGTTGGCCCTCGTCGTCCTGGGGGCCATGCAGCCACACCAGCAACGGATAGCCGTAATTCGGCTCGTAATGCAGTGGAGCGAAAAGGGCGGTTTGCGCCTCGTCTCTCGTGCTGCTGAAACGGGCGAAACTCAAAGTGTCAGCGGTCGAACGCTCTCTCCGCGGCGCGCGCTTGAGAGGCAGGCTGGATCGCAGGCGGTTGGTCATCGTGGCGGTCTCGCTATCTGGGCAAGGTCGTCGGATGTGGAGGCGAAGCACAAGCCCGGCGGGTGGTTCGATTCAGTTCGGGCCAACGGCCGGAAATTGGCAGGGTGCGGACTTTAACGGAACCGAGTCGGGTTGTCAACGTCATGGTGACTGGACGGCCTGGGAAGGACATCCTCCCAAAAACGCGGTCGTTTTGTGAGGCGATCTACGTCAACTTGGCCATGGCGGCCACCAGTTCCTTGACGGCGGCAACACTCTTTTCAAAGGCGGCCTTTTCTGCCGCGTCGAGTTCAATTTGCACGACGCGTTCGACACCGCCCGATCCCAAAATAACGGGCACGCCGACAAAGTACCCGCCGACGCCATACTCCTGCTGGCAGTAGGCGGCGCAAGGAATCAGTCTCTTTTTATCGCGGACGATCGCTTCGACCATTTGAGTCACGGCCGCCGCGGGGGCGTAATAGGCACTGCCGGTTTTCAGCAGGCCCACAATCTCCGCGCCGCCGTTGCGCGTGCGGTCGACGATCTCGTCCAGGCGCTTTTGGTCGAGCAGCCGTGTGATGGGAATACCGCCGATGGTGGTGCAGCTTGGCATGGGCACCATCGTGTCGCCATGCCCGCCCATGAGCAGGGCTGAAACGTCTTCCACGCTGACGCCCAATTCCATCGCCAAAAAAGTACGGTAGCGGGCCGTGTCGAGCACGCCGGCCTGGCCGAGCACTCGCTTCGTGGGAAAGCCGCTCACCTGCCAAGCCCGCTGCACCATCGCGTCGAGCGGATTGCTGACGACGATCAGCACCGCCTCGGGGCTGGTGCGTTTGATCTCGGCGGCCACGGAGCCGACGATTTTGGCGTTGGTGCTGAGCAGATCGTCGCGGCTCATGCCGGGCTTGCGCGGCAGGCCGGCCGTAATCACCACCACGTCGCTGCCGGTGGTGTCGTCATAATTCGTGGTACCGACGACATTGGAATCGAAGCCCATGATGGGCGATGCCTGCATCAGATCGAGAGCTTTGCCGCGGGGCATGTTCTCGGTTTGGGGGATGTCGAGCAGAACAATGTCGCCCAATTCGGCGGCGGCGCACCAATGCGCGGTGGTGGCGCCGACGTTGCCGGCCCCGATGACGGTAATTTTAGCGCGACGCATGAAGCTCCTCGCGGTGGGTAAGGTAATCAAAAACGCCGGTTTGGCCGGCGCGATGCGTCCTAAGTGGAACCGGCGCTGCCGCCGGCCCATCAGGCACTGTTTGAGAGTATGCCCAACGAATCAAACTAGTCAAGTGGGCTGGCCCGTGCGTGCTTGCCGGCAGAACGCCGTCCGCCGCAGCAGCGGCTGTTCAATCGCCGCGGGCGCGGACGGCGGACTCTATTTCCGCGGCCGCGTGCAGTATAAGTCTTAGAGGCTATCCGAAAACTCGCCGTGGGGCGGGCCGCCGGCCCGTCTGGAAGCGAAAGACGGCTCGGCGAGCCGCCCCACGATACGCTGCCACGGCGAAATCCGAGTTTTCGGATAGCCTCTTACACGATCTTGCCCATCGTGGGGGGACCGGATCGTAAGATTCTTCCGCAGGCGGCATGGTTAATCGCTTTGCGCCGGAGGGAAACGACGCTCTTTTTATGGATTTGTAAGAGCCGCCAACCGCGCGCGACGATCAAAAGAGATGGATACGTCAGGGGGCCGGCGCTCAGACGAAGAGCCGCGACGAATTGAACAATCCGAGGTTGATTCTAACTTTCCAAGGGGGGCCAATGGAAAGAGTCTTTGTCGTCGATGACGATGCGCAAGTCCGAGACTTGCTGGCGACGGAAATGCTGGAGGTGGGATACGCCATTGAGACGTTTGCCGACGCGGCTGAGTTCTTAGGTCGCGGGGTGGTCAACGGCCCTAGTGTGGCGGTGGTTGACATGCTGCTGCCGGGCATGCCCGGATTGGCGCTCTGCCGGCAGATCGTCGAATTACGCATGTCGTGCTCATTCGTGCTGATTTCGGGCCATGCCGACGTTCGCTCGGCGGTCGACGCGATGCGTTTGGGCGCGGTCGATGTTCTGGAAAAGCCGTTCGGTTCGCCGCAACTTTTGCAAGCCGTCAGCCAAGGTTTGCAGGCCGCGCGGTTCGCCCTGGAAACACAGTCGGAGCGCGAATCGGCGTGCCGGCGTTGGCAAAGACTGACGCCGCGCGAGCGCGAGATTCTCGATGCGGTGGCATCGGGATTGGTGACCAAGATGATTGCCAAGCGGCTGGCTTTAAGCCCCCGCACTGTCGACGTGCATCGCTCGCGGATTATGCATAAACTGCAGATTGAATCGCCGCTGCAGTTGGCTCATTTTCTCTCGGTGCTAAAATCGCCTACCGGAGGTTGGCCTTACTAGGAGCCTGTCCGAATAACTGCCCGCGAACGGACGACGGATAGCTGGACTATACAGGAAGGCTCGTTCTGTGCAAAACTGAACGCCCCGCAAGGTTGGGCAACCCTATGCACAGCATCTAAATTTTAAGGTTCCACTGACAAATTCGTGGGTGGTTTTCGCGCCGATGAGCGGGGCGACGTTCGCGTTTTCAAAGGCATGGCCGGGCAAATAAATGATCGGTGCGATGTACGGAAAGGCAAAGAACCCTGGCCCGCCTTGACGGGCCTCACGCCAAGCGAGTCATTTACCCGCCCGGATCCGGCTATCCCTTGTCTCACTTGCTCGCCAGCAGAGCCTGACTCCGCCAGCGCCAGACGCCCGTCATTCTACCACGTAGAATTCGCTTTCAATTGCCAACCCATTTATTTGCCCGGCAAATGCCTTAAAAAACGCATCGTGGCCCCGCAATCCAGCCAAAATCCACCCACAAATTCTTCCGAGGAGGCATCTTTTCATACCTGCTGCCGTGTTGGCGATGTTCTTCGGTGCAGCAGTCGTCGCAGCTATCGCGCGAATTAAAGCCCACGGAGCAGAAGCTGTAGATTGATGTCCCTGGATCAGAAAATGGGACGTTCTGCAATGCCATCAAATTTAGCAATGCGGCACACAAGGTGTTGTGCTAGCACGTCCATGTCAGCA
>DASVGM010000364.1:0-2249 GCA_036379555.1 Pirellulales bacterium
GCGGCCCTTTTGCTCGGAGGCATGGTGGCCCTGCTCTGGCTGGGCGGCGCCGTCGTCACCTCGCTGGGATTGCTGACTCAACGCTATTTGGGCGGCGATGCCTGGCTCACGGCCGACGTGCCGGCCATCACGCGCGAATTCTCCGACGTCATGCTTGCGCTGGCCCCGTCGCTATTGCCGTTGTTGCTGACGATGTTGGCCGTGGCCGTCTTCATCAACCTGGCGCAGGTGGGCCTGGTGTTCTTGCCCGAAAAGCTCGCGCCCGATTTGAGCCGCATCGATCCGATTTCAGGCTTCACGCGGGTCTTTTCCTTGCCGAGCGTCATGCGGCTGCTGTTTGGCATGTTCAAGGTGGGGCTGGTGGCCGCGGTGGCCTGGGCGTCGCTGTCGGGCGAGATGGACGACGTGCTGGCGTTGGTCGGGCTGGAGAGCGCGCCGATCGCGGTCTTTCTCGGTGAGTCGCTGATCTGGACCGGCATCAAGATCGCTTTCGCGCTGTTGATGCTGGCCTTGTTCGATTACGGATTTCAGTGGTGGCGGCAGGAGCAAGATTTGCGCATGACCACGCAAGAGGTGCGTGAAGAAATGAAGAACCTGCAAGGCGATCCGCAGATGATCGCCCGGCGCCGCGCGGCGCAGCGGCAGTTGGTTCTCAACCGCGTGAAATCGACGGTGCCCAAGGCCGATGTCGTCATCACCAACCCGACCGAGTTGGCCATTGCCGTCGAGTACGATCTTGAAGCGATGGCGGCGCCGGTGGTGGTGGCCAAAGGCGCCGGAGTGCTCGCCGCGCGCATTCGCAAGCTGGCGCTGGAAAACGGCGTGCCGATCATCGAAAAGAAGCCGCTGGCGCAACTGCTCTATAAAGAGGTCGAGGTCAATCAGCCCATACCGGCCAAAATGTACGCCGCCGTCGCCGAGATTCTGGCGTATGTTTATCAACTCAAAGGCAAGAAGATGCCCTCCGGTTGATCGCGGCTGCGAGCGCCGCGATGGCCGACCGGTGATCGTGTCGGTCTGCAATGAGGCGGCCAGGATCGGTGAGATCAACAATCGGTTGTTGATCTCCCCCAATGACAGCGCAATGCTATCCCCCCATATCTGTCATTGCGACATCGGATTCGTGTCGGCGCGGAAACGCAAGTTCAAATGGGCGAAACTAAGAGGCTATCCGAAAACTCGGCGTGGGGCGGGCCGCCGGCCCGTCTGACTGCAAAAGACGGCTCGGCGAGCCGCCCCACGATACGCCGCCACGGCGAAATCCGAGTTTTCGGATAGCCTCTAAGCTCGCGTTCGGCCGAAAGGTCGTTAAATGGTGGCACGGTCGGGCAAATCAATTACAATCCAATATCGACGTGTCGTCGGCCAGCCTGTGCGGCACGCTCGAATGGAACAGTAAAATCAGACCAGTGCCTTGTCCATGGTCAGTGTTCGGGTGCCGCGGGCGGTCGTCGCGTAGGATGGGCTTCCTAGCCCGTCGCCAATCGACCGTGACGGGCCAGGAGGCCCATCCTCCAGTCGCGTCGCCCCCGAACATTCAGTCTGGACAAGGCACACGGAGAGAGAAGAGGACAACCCATGCCATCACGCGCCACACGTCAGGGCTGCGCCAGTTTTCGATCGCTATCGCGTCGCCAAGCGCTGCAAGCCGGCGTGCTTGGCGCTCTTGGCCTTTCGCTGGGCGACATACTTCGCCTCGAAGCCGCCGACAATCGGGCCTTCAGCCAGGCGGCCGGCGAGAAAATCTCCGCCAAGGCGCTGAGCGTCATTCAATTGCACCTCGGCGGTGGTTTTCAACAGCAAGAATCGCTCGACCCCAAGCCCGAAGCGCCCGCCGAGATTCGCGGCTCGTTCGGCGTCACCAAAACACGTTCGGGCGACGTGCTCAGCGACAACCTGCCCCAAACGACCAAGATCGCCGACAAGACGACCATTCTGCGGAGCCTCGTCGGCCGCATTCCCGACCACGGCCAGGCGACGTATCACCTTTTCACCGGCTATACGCAAACGGCCGTGATTGAACACCCACAGATGGGGTCGATTGTGTCGCACGAGCTTGGCGGCCGGGGCGACCTGCCGCCGTATATCGCCATACCAAGCAAAACCGCCTATTCATCGGGAACGGGTTTTTTGAGCAGCGCTTATGGCCCGTTTGAACTGAACGCCGACCCCGGCATGCCCGGTTATCGGGTGCGCGACTTCGCTCTGCCGGAGGAGCTTTCGGCCAAGCGGTACGACCGGCGGCTGTC
>DASVGM010000365.1:0-6726 GCA_036379555.1 Pirellulales bacterium
GCTCATTTTCCTCAATGACATTGATGAACCGGTATGGGGGGGTGTCACTCATAGCCTGTTGTGACCTCGCAATCAGAATGCCGCGGAAGCTGACCCGCTGAGGGGTGTCGGCGGATCAAACCCTCCGTGTCTTTGTTCGTGCCATATCGCCCATGGCCACCAAAACTCACCGAAGTATACGCTATGTTTTGGCGTTTTTCCAGGCACACGCCCATCCGTGCCCATCCGCGACATCCGTGGTTTTCTCCTCTGAAGGAGCCACGGATTTCGCGGCTGGGCACGGATAGTCGCTACCCTTGCCCGTCGAGTGCCGCCGCCGGCCCCGCGCCAATCTCCAGCGGTCGCAGATTGGGAAACGCGGTTTGAGCCAGAGTCGCGATGTGAGGGTGGCAGGTGAACATCAAAACCTGCACCTGCCGGGCGACCTCGCCCAAGGCGCGTAAGGTGCATAAGGCGCGGTCGTCGTCAAAGTTGGCCAGCACGTCGTCCATCACGATCGGCAGCGGCTCGGCGCGGCCGCAGTAGTGCAGTACATAAGCCAGCCGGATGGCCAAATACAATTGCTCGCGCGTGCCCGTGCTCAGCTCGCCGGGCTCCAACTCCCGCTCATCGGCACGCCGGACAAGCAGCGCGTCGTCGTCTTTCGATTGCAGCACGCGCGTGTAGCGGCCGCCGGTCATCGAGGCGAAGATGTTCGACACCTCTTTCAGCATCGCCGGCTGCGACTCTTGCTCGAACTTCTTGATCGCCCGCTCCAAAAGCCGCTGGGCGAAAAACAACGGCACGTAACGGTCGACCTCGGCGGCCAGTTGAGCGCGCTTGCCCGCCAATTGTTGTTCAAACGCCGCCGCCTGGCCGTCGCCTTTTTCCAGTTCCAAAAGAATCTGACGACACGAGCCGACGCGTTCACGCGCCAAATCCTCTTTTTCCTCCGCCTCTTTTAAGTGCCGCGCCGCCGCACGCTCCTCTTCGCGCAGCGCATCCGCGTCAGCCTCGGTCAAGAGCCGGACGAAGTCGTCCGCGTTTTCATTCTCGCGGTCTTTGTCCAACTCGCGCCGCCCGCGGGCGAGCGATTCATCCAGTTGGGCGATTCGCCGGGCACGTTCGGCCACCGTGCGAAATTCTTCATCGTTTTCCGCGGCCGCCAGTTGCAAAAGCGCCGCTCGCCGCGACCGCGCCTCGCGCAATTCGGCTTCCACCTCGCGCAGCCGGTCACGCTTTTCGTCGAGAGATTTTTGCAAGCTGGCGTGGCGTTCTTGAGATTTCACGGCGGCGGTCAACTCATCGTTCAAGCGGCCGATGCCGGCTTCCGGCAAAAGATCGGGCGGTTGCCGCGCCGCCGCCTGGCAAATCCGCGCGAACTGGGCGGCGCACTCGGCCAGCCGCAGCCGCATTTGCTCGATGCGGGTTTCCAGCGCCGGCACGCCACGGAGCTTTTCTCGGGCGGTCGTCAACCGCGCAATCACCTTTTGGGCCACCGCTACCGGCCAGTCCGCGGGCAAACCGATCTGGCGCAGGTAATCGGCCCAGCGCGTTTGCCAATCTTCTTCTTGCCGGGCGTGTTCGTCCAAATCGCTCACCAGGCGCCGGGCGACGGCCTGCGACTCACGTTGCGATTTCTGCAATGCCTGCCGCGCCCGGTCGGTCGCCTCGGCCTGCTGAACGCGAGTTTTCGCCGCGGCGATCAAACCGGCGCAGCTTTGCTCCCGGCCGCCCACCGCCGCGCGCACCGCCGCTTCAAAATGAGCGATCCGCTCCTCAAGCGCGGCAATGGCGGTCGCCTGGTTCGCGCCTTCTCGCACCAGCTCGCGCAACTGGGTGTGGTTGCGCAGCCAGCTCTCCATCGCGTCGGCATCGAGCGGCACAAACCCGCAAGCGGCCCAATGCTCGTGCCAGGTTTGATCCAGCTTTTCGCCGGCGGCGCGCAATTCGACCAGCGCTTGACGCTTTGCCTCCAAGCGTCGCCGCAGCGCCTCCACTTGCTCTTGCTTGGCCACCGCGCCGGAACGAGCGATGATCGCGTCCGAATAATGGTCCGCCTCGCGAACCGCTTCCTCATAAGCGTCGGGCAGAGGCAGGTTGCCGCCGGAAAGCCAGCGCTCCAGCTCCGCGCCGGGGTCTTCGCCCGCCACGTATTTCTTACGCAACAATTGCCATCCCGCGTCGCGTCGCGCTCGCATGCGCGCCAGGCTCTCGCGCGTGGGCAGCAGGCCGCTGCCATCGAGCGCGGCCAATTCTTTCTCCAAGGCGTCGAGCTGAGCCGCCTCGTCAGCCAGCAGCTTCTCGGCGGCGTTGACGCGCCGCTCGTGCTCAAGATAGCTCTTTTTGAACTTGGCGACGGTTTCCTTGGGCGGCGCCGGAAGCTCGTGCGCTTTGGTCGTCGCCACCAGGGGCGGAGAAAGCGTCAGCGCCAGGGCTTCAATGGCGTGCGCGCCGGCGGCACGCGCCTCTCGCAAGCGCGCCAGGTCGCGCTGGTGATTGTTGTAAGCCTCTTGTTTTTCCAGCACGTCGCGCAGCGCCGAAACCTCCTCCGCTTCCGCGAGCGCCGTCAGTTCGTCGGTGATGGTTTGCAACTCTTTTTGAACGCCGCTCTGTTGGGTGAGCAACTCCGTTTTGCGCCGATCGAGGTTTTTTCGCTCGGTGGCCAAAGCGTCGAGGGCGGCGTCTCGGGCGGCGTCAAACAGGAAGCCGCTCAATTGATCGAGCCGCCAATCCGGCGCCAACTCGGCAAGTTCAAACTCCACGTTCTGACGCGCCGTTGCCAGCTCGGCTTGCCGCAGAGGCAGATCGCGCCGGGCTTCCGAAACCGATTGCACCATGCTGGTGGCAAGCGCCAGCGGCGTTCGTTGATCGAGCAAGGCCGGATCGAGCGAAATCTCGTCCAGATCGCGCCGGCATTTTTCGATTTCGGCCAACAAACGCTTGCGTTCGGCCTCGTTCCGCGTGATGGCGGCCGCCAGCAGCGCGAACTCTTGATTGGCGTCGGCCGGAAACCCTTCCGGCGCCGAAAGCCCCCGGCGCTCGGCCTCGAACGCGCACAACTCACGCCACACCGGAAGAGCCTTGAGCAGCCGTTTCGTGTGCGAGCAGTCGCGAAACCATTTCTGCCGCTCGGCGGCGGCGTGCTTTGCCTCTTCTTCGGCCGCTTCAAGATCGGACTTGGCCTTTTGATAGCCTTCAAAACGGGTTGTACTGTCTTTGACCTGCTTGGCCAGGTTTTTCAAGTCGGCGCAGAGCGCGTTGATGGGCGGAACCTTGGCTCGCTCTTGAAACAGCTTCGACGCTTCGCCGCCCAGCGCGTCGAGAATACGCCGCGGATTACCCACGTTCGCCAGGCCGCCGCCATAAAGTGTGGTGCGCACACTTTCGCCCAGGCTTTTATCGGCCGCGGCGAGTTCTTCCAGCCCGAAGGCGAACACCGAGCGAAACAGATTGGGCGTCGCTTCCTGAAGCAGCGTCGAAAAACTTTGGGCGTCGTGGTTGGTTTCCTGCCCGTCGATGCGGACATCGACCGTTCGCTTGCGGCCTTTGTGCCGCCGCAGTTCGACCATCTGCCCGGTCGATAAGCGCATGCTGGCCAGGCCCTCCATCCGGCCTTCGCCAAAATCGTAAGCGTTGCGCTCGGCGAAGCCGAAGAGCATTTCGCGGATGAATTCCAGCAAGGTGGTTTTGCCCGCCTCGTTTGGCCCCACGAGAAGCTGCAAACCGTCGCCGTCGAGCGGCACGCGCTGTTCGCTGAAATGGCCGTAGCGTTTGATGTGCAGTTCAACCAGCCTCAACGCGCGTCCTCCGTCAGATGGCTGACCAGGTGCGCCTCGGCTTCGCGCACCCAACGGGCGAGTTGCTCCTCGTTGGCGAAGTCGATTTCATCCGCGGTGACTTCGCCGGCCACCTTGGTGATGAGCGGTTTGAGCGCGGCCGATAATTCGAGCAACTGCTCGCGGTCGTCCACGATTGTATCGACCGACCGCAGCAGGTCGCCGATCAGATCTTGGCCGCGCGCCAGTTCGTCGCGATCGAGGGCCGGCCGTGTTTGGAACTTGATCTTTTCAATCCAAACATCGTCGGTGAATTCGCCGGGCAACGCACGCAATTCCGCCACCGCCTCTTTGCGAGTGATTTCGCGGACCAGCGCCCGATGCGCGGCGCAGTTGCCGCCGATCTCCAGACGCACCCCGGCCAATCGTCCCTCGGCCGCCGCCGCGATTTCGCGCAACTCGCGGCCGGCGCGCTCATAAAGCTCATCCAAGCCGTCGTCGGGAGCCAACTGGATGGCGACTTTATGCCACCGCAAAACGTCAGTCGCGCGGAACTCAATGTCTGTCACTTCGCCGTCCTCGACGGTCAACAGCGCGCAGCCTTTTTCTCCGCACTCGCGAATATGCCGGCCTTGCGTATTGCCCGAATAGACGACGTGCGGAGCGGTATGCAGCACGTCGTATTGATGTAGGTGTCCCAGCGCCCAATAATCGTAGCCTTTTGAAGTCAGGTCGTCCAAGGTGCAGGGGGCGTAAGGATCGTGATCGAGACTGCCGGTGGCGTTGGTGTGCAACAGGCCGATGTTCAACATGCCTCGCACCGGATCGGGATAGCGCGGCACCAGATTTTCTTTGACTTCTCGCTTGGGAAAGCTCATGCCGTGCAAAGCCACCCCGAGATCGTCCAGCGACTTGGTCTGCGGTTCTTTATGGTCAAACAACGTGACGTTTTTCGGCCAGGGTACCTTGAAGCTCATTTCCTCGCGTGAATCGTGATTGCCACGAATCATGAACACGGGGATTTCTTCTTGTTCCAGCCGCCGAAACTGCTTGACGACAAACAGCGCAGTGTTGAAATCGCGCCAGTCATAATCGAACAGGTCGCCGGAAATCAGCAGAAAGCCGACTTGCTCTTGAAGGCAAAGTTGCACCAGGTTTTCCAGCGCGGCGCGAGGGGCCAGTCGCACACGCTCGACCGGCGCGCCCGCGTATTCATCCAACCCACGCAAAGGGCTATCGATGTGTAGATCGGCGGCATGGACAAACTTCAAGCGACTCCTCTTGGCGGTGCGCGGTTGACGCCTGGCGGCTTCCTGCAACTGCTCTTGTTGCCCGAGAAAAGAAGAGGCCACTTTAGCGTCGTTATGACAACGATCCAATTAGAGCATGTCGCTGTCCGCACGCAAGCCGGCCGGGCGAACCGCGTTCGTTGCAAAGCGGCCGCATCCAGGCGCGGGCAACCGTCTGATGATCGCTCGCCGCGGCAGACTGGCGGCGCGCGATGCGGCGCACCTTGCGCGCGTACCGCGCGCTGTGATTCGCACATTGTTCTATCGCAAGGTCGCGGTCAATGCGCGCGGTCGGCGGCACGTAAAGTGCTCATAACGTGAGCGACATGCGGTGTTTGGAAGAAGGCGAACGACATTGAAAGGAGTGCCAATGACTGCGAACCATCACGCCGGCGACGATTCCGTTCATATCGGCGTCGAAGACTTCAAACAACGGTTTGAAGGGGCCGAGCCGCTGACCGTGCTCGACGCGCGCAACCGAGAGCCTTGGGAAGCGAGCCCCGTGAAGGTCAAAGGGGCGATGCGCTGGACAGGGCAAATTGACCCGTCTTGGCCGGCAGACCGGCTGACGGTCGTCTACTGAACGTGACCGGGCGACCAAGGAAGCACCGGTCCGGTGCTCAAGTTGCGTGAACACGGATTTACCAGCGCCTATGCGTTGACCGGCGGATTCAATGCCTGGGTGGCGGCAGGGGGCGCCGTCGAAGCGAAGTAGCCGCTTGGCGATCAGTTTTCAAACGGTGCCGGGCACTTACCAACCGGGGACTCATTAAAACCAGAACTATAAGGAGGAAGAACATGGCCGAGCAAGAACTTTATCCCCCGATGACGAAGAGCTTTGCCGAGCAGCGCAAGGCCCTGGCGCCCAAGCCCGCCGAGGCTTTTAAGGAATTCAGCCGCAGCGTTTTCGCCGAGGGGGCCATTCCGGCGAAGACCAAGCAGTTGATTGCCGTGGCGGTGGCGCACGCCACGCAATGCCCCTACTGCATTCGCAGCCATACCAGCACGGCGCTCAAGCAAGGCGCCACGGCCGAGGAGATCATGGAGGCCATCTGGGTCGCCGCCGAGATGCGCGCCGGCGCCGCTTACGCCCATTCGGGCCTGGCGCTGGATGAAATCGCCCAGCACTCGGGTTAAAGCAATTCTTTATTGTGAAGCGCCGGGCGAGTCACGAGTTGCAAGATGGTACGTTTGTTGAGCGATGTGGGCCTATGTCGGCCGGCTTGCGACGGCGATCGACCGGGCGTAGGCTTAAGGTTCTGTTAGCGGAAATGTTCTTGACTGAGGCGATGATGAAACGTGTCGTTCTTGATCCCACCACCATTGCCAAGTTGTCCGACGAGGAGATCGTTGAGCTCTGTGATGGGTCCGGCCGTGTTATAGGGCGATTCAGGCCATCCGTTTACGACGATCCAGCAGCGCAGCCGCAGATCAGCGACGAGGAAATCACGCGGCGCCTCAGTGAGGATGGCCCGGGCCGTTCACTCGCGGAAATCATGGCTGGTTGGGAAAGTCATTGATTCCCATGTCGGGTCGCCAGTCACGCACCTGGTTATTGAATGCGTTCAAGGATAACGAGATTTTCGGGGCATGTAATCTGGGATAGAGAAAAGGAGCCAATCATGCCCGACTACAAATACTTGATCGTCGGGGGCGGAATGACGGCCGCCGCCGCCGTG
>DASVGM010000366.1:0-3048 GCA_036379555.1 Pirellulales bacterium
AGAGAACAGGCCACCGGTACTTGGCAGCGGAATTGGCTCACCTTGCGGCGTAGAACCAGCGCGGGGCGCGAAGAAAGCAGGGCTTTGTAGTACAGAGGGCGTTCCCTACCGATGTTTTCATTTCGGGCCGTGTGAAGTAGCACGTGAAAGCAGAAAAAAGCTCTGTTCGCCGCCAGCGCTCGCGAGCGGCGGTTCACCAAGGCATTCCGCCAGTTTCGCCTCCAGGCTTTGCGCTCTGTCGGCGTAGCCGCGACGGTCGATATAGATGCCGGAAAACCCCGTTCGCCTGAGCGTTTTCACCAACTCGTCCGTTGGCAAATCCTGGATGGTTTGATGCCAGCGATCGAGATCGCGGCCGCGCACGCAGCCATAACTGAAGCGCAGCGACTTGGAATGCAGGTACGGCCGAAAGTGTTCGTAATCGGCCATTTTTTCCACCGGCGGTGATTCGGGAAAAGAAGTATAGGGCATTTGATAAACGGCCGCGCCCGCGGGCAATAGCGCTTCCATGCGGTTGGCAAACGCCGCGTCGATCTCGAATTGGCGGCGGCGAACGGCCTCCAGCTCCACGCTCGGCCGCGCCGCCCGGGGCGATTGATCCCATAAGGCCGCGAAAACGGCGGCGCCAAGCAGAGCGCCAAAGGTCAGCCGCCAGCGCGGCCCAGGCCAACGCCGCTCCCAGCGCTCCAGCCACAGCGCCACGGCCGCCAGGGAGAAAAACGCGATGAAGACGCTCACGCGATTGTACGCCCGAATTTGCGGGCTAATCAGCAAGCTGAAGAGCATGCCAAAGCCGCCTACCGTACCCAGCAAGAACGTGGCCATGTTCATCATCGCCAAAGCATTCACGAGCGCCGCTCGGCGCCGGCGCATGGGGGCGAACAACTGCCAAGCCAGAAGCCCTAGAAAGCCGGCGCTGCCAACAGCGCCCAACGGGGCCGCGGCGCTGGCATGGGGATTGATCGAAGAACGATCGTACCGGGCGCGCAGCTTGGCCAGCGGCGGGCAATTATGGAACCCCACCGGCAGCAGTAGCGGAACGAGCTTCAGCCCATAAACCTCGCTTTCAGAAACCGAGCGACGCGCCACTTGGCGGTTCACGCCTTCGCGCCACCAGTAAATCATGGAAGGCAGCGTATTCGCCGCGACGCCAAAGCCCGTGATCATCGAGAAGAGTATCGCGAGCCGTCCAGCGGAACCGCGGCGCGTGCGACAACTGGCGGCGATACCCGCCGTCACGAACAAAAAGCAGGCGAAGAAGGCATAGTAGACGCCGGCGCCGGATTGCAAGAGACAGACGAGCACGCTGAGCCAGAAGCGGCGCCGTCGCTGGCGGGCAAGGCTGGGTGCTTCCTCGCCAACCGGTTCGCCAAGCTGTCCCATTGAAATCCAAAGCGCCACCAAAATCGCCGGCGGAACAAGGTAATAGGCCGCCAAAAAGAGATGCCACTCGTTGCGCAGCCAATGGTACGGCAGAAAAGCGTAGAGCAGGCTGGCGGCCAGGGCGGACAGTCCGCGTATGCCCAATTGACGCAGGGAGAACAAGGCGCTCAGCGTCGCCAGTGGAAACGTGAGCAGGTAGTAAACATTGACGATCACCGGCCAGCGGTGGTCGATGAGCGACAGCAACTTGAGCGCGCCAAAATGCAGATTGTCCGCCATCGGAAAATCGTGCATCCGCAGGCCGGCCGGCGCCGCCAGTCGCGGATTGGTCAAATACCAGCCGTGATCGACAATCGAGCGGACCCAAACATGATATAGGAATGAATCTTGTTCATTGCAAAACGGAATCGAAAGGTCGAGCCGCCAGAGTTGCGTCGTCACGGCGAGCGCGACGAGCGAGGCGAGAAGCGCCGCCAAATAAGCGCAGGCCGAGCGCGCCGCGGCGCACCGAGCGTCCGCGGCCGTGAGGCGCCCCGCGTCGCCGGGCGGACGCCGCGCCGGCAGGAGAGCATCAGGCGGCGCGGCCTTGATAATGGTCTCGTTTGACAAAGGCGGTGTCCTGCTCAGAGCCGAGTGTGCCACGCACGTCCCACGGCGCGGCGCCCTCGGACCAAAGGCGATTGAGATGAGCGTGGTCGCGGCTGCTGTCCATGGCATGCCAGAAACCGTGGTGAGCGTAGGCCATCAATTGGCCGTCTTCGGCCAGGCCGGTGAGCGGGCCAAGTTCCAGAACCAAGGCGGGATCGTCCTCCAGACGATCTAAAAACGCGCGCTCAAAGACGAAAAACCCGCCGTTGATCATGCCGCGCGCCGTGAGCGGCTTTTCCATGAATTGCACGACGCGCGGGCCGTGAAGCTCGATCTCGCCAAACCGGCTGGGCGGCGAAATGGCCGTCACGGTGCCCAGCTTGCCATGCGCGCGATGAAACGCCAGTAACTCGGTGAGATCGACGTCGGCAACGCCGTCGCCATAGGTCAGCATGAAGCGGTCGCCGTGGAGGTATTTTTCAATCCGCTTCAGGCGGCAGCCGGTCATGGCGCCTTCGCCGGTTTCAGCCAGCGTCACCGTCCAATTCGATTCATTCAGTCGATCGTGGATTTCGAGCTCGTCGGGCGACCCCAGCCGCAAGCTGAAATCGACGTCGGCCAGATGGAAATCGAGAAAATATCGTTTGATGACCCAGCTTTTCCAGCCCAGGCAGAGCACAAAATCCGTGAAGCCGTGCCGTGCATATCCCTGCATGATGTGCCACAATATGGGCCGCCCGCCGATGGGGATCATCGGCTTGGGGATTTCGCTGCTTACATCGCGGATGCGCGTGCCTTGACCGCCGCAGAGGATGACAACTTGCATGGAAAAACGCCCGACAAACGCAGTGGTGAGGAGAATACCTGATGGGGTTGAATACACGATTTGCTTACACCCCGAAAGACCAGTTTTTAGAGTGCCTCAATAAACGAAGGGCGACTGTCACCGGAGGATGGGCTTCCTCGCCCGTCACCCGACACGGTGACGGGCCAGGAGGCCCATCCTCCAAGAACCCCGTTTGTTTCGCTCGTAAGAGACACCCCGATGCCCGTACCGCCGCCCGTTGACATTCTTTA
>DASVGM010000367.1:0-4084 GCA_036379555.1 Pirellulales bacterium
GCCGGGTCGCTTTTCAGCCGCTGGCACACTTCAAAGCCGCTCAGCTTGGGCATCATGATGTCGAGCAAGATGAGGTCGGGGTGGAATTCGGCGACTTGGTTCAGCGTATCATGCCCGTCGACGGCCACCGCGGTGACACAATCGACCTCGCTCAAATAGACTTCGAGCAGCTCGACGTTCGGTGGATTGTCATCGGCGATGAGAATACGGCTTTTGACGGCGGTCGATGCGGATTCAGGCATATTTGAATGGTGCGAGCAAGAAAACCAGCCACATGGTGACGTGCCGGCGGTGGTTGTGTCAATGTCCGCCAGCCACTAGCCAGTAGTCCCCAAGCGTTCCCAATCGACGGGTTCGCCCTTGGCCAGCCGCGGCAACTCTACCTGCATCGCCTCGGGGTATTTCTGGGCGGCGCCGGTGTTAAAAATCACCACGCGTTCATCAGGCTTAATCCACCCGCTGGCGGCCAATTGTTCGAGCGCCCCGACGCACGCCGCCGCCTCGGGGCAGACGGCGATTCCTTCGAGCCGAACCGCCAACCGCATCCACTCGCGGATCCGCGGTTCTTTCACCGCGATGGCGCAACCGCCGCTGGCGCGCACGGCGTCGAGAATCATAAAATCGCCCACCGCCGCCGGCACGCGAATGCCGCTGGCCACCGTTGCCGCATTGGCAAATGGCTCGGCGAACCGCTCGCCTGCTTCAAACGCCCGCACGATCGGCGCGCAGCCGTCCGATTGCACGGCCACCATTCGCGGGCGCCGCTCATCGGTCAGCCAGCCAAGCTCAGCCAGTTCGTCGAACGCTTTGCACATGCCGATCAGCCCGGTGCCGCCGCCCGTGGGGTAGAGAATCACGTCGGGCAGCCGCCACTCGAACTGCTCGGCCAGTTCCAGCCCCATGGTCTTTTTGCCTTCGATGCGATACGGCTCTTTGAGCGTCGAAAGATCGAACCAACCCATCGCTTCCTTGCCCTCGCGCACCAGGCGTCCGCAGTCGGTGATCAGGCCATCGACCAGAAACGTCTTGGCCCCGGCCAAATGGCATTCATATTGATTGATGGCCGGGGTATCGTGCGGCATGAACACAAACGCTTCCATGCCGGCCCGCGCGGCGTAGGCGGCCATGGCGCCGCCGGCGTTGCCCGCCGTGGGAATGGCCACGCGCTGGATGCCGAACTGCCGGGCCATGCTGATGGCCATTGCCAGCCCGCGGCTCTTAAAGCTGCCGGTGGGCAACTGCGATTCGTCTTTGATCCAAACTCGTTGCAAATTGAAATGTGCGCCCAGCCTCGGGCAGGGCAGCAGCGGCGTCATGCCTTCGCCCAGCGAGACGATGTTTTGGTCGTCGGCCGGCGGCAGCAGCTCGCGGTAGCGCCACAGGGTGGGCGGCCGGCGCGAAACGGCTTCTTTGGTCATGGCGCGACCAACCGCCGCCAGATCGTATCGCACCCAGAGCGGTCGATCGCGATGCAAGGTCTGCGCGCGGTCTGCCGGCAGCCGCGTGCCGTCGAGGGCGCTTTCGAGATGAGTTACGTAAGACATTGTCAATCAACCACCGATGGCGCGGAGGAACACGGTTACGAACAAGTGCTTCAGCGACGTGCCGCCGCCTTTTTGGAACAGAAGGCAACGAAGGAAACGAAGAAGGAGATAGGATAGACCAGATCGTCGCCCCATCGCAACCGGGTGGACAGAAGGTGGAATCCTAAAGTTGAATTGGTCGAGGTCGAACAGACACTAACCCGAAGCGTCAGCGAGGCATAGAAAGGCCATTCCCTCGCTGACGCGTTGGGCTACCGCGACGCGAACCGGATCGCCAGGCGAATGGTCATGGTGCGATTGGCCGCTCAGCCTCGCCGAGCAGGTTGTGCAAATGCAGGTGAAATGGGCCCAGCGTGCCGCCGTAGTTGCCGGCGGTGATGCGCGCGACGCCGGGGCGGCAGGCCGCCGCGATGCCCGACCGCATGGCCTGCTCGACCGCCGCCAGGTCAACGCCGTCGATGACGATTTCATACACCGCCTGAACGCCGTCGGGCAGGGCCGAGGCGACCATGCCCCGCAGCGTCGGGCAATAGGCGTCGTTGGTGCTGGCGCGGAGTTGCTTGTATCGGCTGCCCACCTTGCTGCCACTGCGCACCACGCCGCCGGGGAAAGGCAAAATGACGCCCGGCACCGCGCGAATGGCCTCGGCCGCGGCTTCGGCCGCCTGGAGCGCCGCGCGCTGACTCTCGCCCAGGATCAAAAAATTGCCGCCAGCCACACCCTTGACCGTGCCGAAACGGTCTTCGCAGGTAAACTCGCCGTCCATCACCGGCACGCGCCAAAAGCGCCTGCCGTCGAGCTTCTTGCTCGATTGAAAGCCGTCGCCGAAGAACCGCAGGTTGCCACCGATGCGTATCGACTTGTCTTTGACCACCGGCAGCCCGTTGTAACAGGCGGTGGTGGCGCAAGTGAGCACGCACTGACCGACGCGGTTGACCGCCGCTTTTTCCAGCGCCTCGCGATTGAAGGCGAACAGCAACAAGCTGACGCCCGGCCGGCCGTCGGGCGTCTCGTCCGGCGGCAGTTCGCATTCGACGCCGGCTTCGGCGTCGCAGCCGATGACCGAGGCGGCATAGCCCGTGGCCTCTTGCGCCGCGATGCGCGCCCAACTTAGCGTTTCGGCCGTCACGATCAGCCTGGCCGCCGTCATCGGAAACGCCTCGGCGAAGGTATCTTCGATAGCGGTGGATTTGATCGTGATCAAAGGTGGCTCGTGTTCCGTGGTGAAGGTTGGGCCGGAAGGATCGTCGAACTCGAACAAGACGGCTCGATTTGCGATGCCGGCTGGCTTTGTCTGCTCATCGCCCGACGTTGAGATCAATCGCCGCGAGGGCGTTTTTGCCGGTCGTCGGCTTTCCACCCGCGTCGAGCGCCGGTCGCGATGTAATGAAAAGCAGCGTGCCCTTGTTAGCTGGGGAACTGAACAGTTCCGAATCGTGTACGGCGCGAAGCTTCCGGCGCAGCTTCCCGCTGGCCAGATCAAGGCCGTAAACCTGTCCTTCGCCAGCCGCAAAACAAACAAGATCGTCGATAATCAACGGATCGGAATAAATCGACTTCTTTTTTGCACCTGTTGAGGTATCGAACACCCAAATCTCATCCCCGGATTCTCGATCAAGACAATAGAAACGGCCATCGCAGGAGCCGAAATAGATTCTTCCCTTGTCGACAGCCGCGCTCGATTCGATCCGTGCATCGGTACGACAGCTCCATAAATGCTTACTCGTCCTCCGATCCACGCAATGCATCGCTCGATCTTGACTGCCGATGAAGACACGATCGCCATCGACCGCCGCGCGGTGATACACCCATCCGCTTGCTTGATAGTCAAATTTTTTTGAACCGTCGGCCACGTCAAATCCGACGACACGTGACTGATCGAAAATGCTAATAAAAACGCAACCTTCGGCAAAGTTTGCCGCGGTCGGCCTAGCGGCTTTTCCCTCGAACCTCGCGCGGCGCCCGTCGAATCCCGGTGCATCGCGCGGCGCGTCGCGGACAATGTTTGCCGTCCATCGCACCTCACCAATTGCGTAAATGCGGTCGTTATCTTGATCCGGACGTGCGTAGATTCGTGCGCCGAGCGAGTATCGCCAGACTTCCTTACCGGTGGCGGCCCTGAACGCGCGAAGGAAACCGACGTCGGTACCTACGATTACGAACCGGCCTGCGACCAATGGGTCGCTCATCCCCGTGCTTTTACCGTCCTCGGCCACTTCCCAAAGTACTTCTGGCGGCGGGTCGGCGGCATTCAAAGGCTGGCCCAATAGCGCATCAAGAAGGAAAACCCCGATTGCGATTCGCGGAATTGTCATAGTAACGGCCTCCGCCGACGATTCTAACCACTGCTGCCGCGACTGTCATCCAGGGGCGCCGGGGTGGCTATATGATCGGGAACAATCCGATCAATTCCTCTGCCTGACGAATCTGGATGCGGCGCGGACCGTTCAGATCGAGGGCCTGGGCTGTCGCGCGGCCAATGGGGGTGAGCGAAATGATATGGTAACCCTGCCAACGAAAATGACCGTTCCAGTCGTCCG
>DASVGM010000368.1:0-2549 GCA_036379555.1 Pirellulales bacterium
AACAAACGCGAGATTCAAAGCGGGCAGGCGCGCGGCATCGGCCAAGGTTTTGTCGATTACTCCAGGGCCATTCAGCCCAATCTGCGCGAGCCGCTTGTTCACCGCGAGTGGCTCTAAGATGCGTTCGCCGCCTTCCGGCAGGTCGTTCACATTGAAGAACCAAAGCCCCGGCAGGGTGCTCAGTAGCCGGCCCGCCGCGTCAGGGTCGCCCTTGAATGATTCGGGCGCAAACACGCCGGTCACTTCGCCCAAATAATCGTACCATTCAAGGGGAAGTTCAAAGGGGAGTCGCCAGCCGGGCGGCAAAGTTCCAAAATTCGCCGACAGGCCGTGAGAGGCAAGCGTCTGGGCGATTTGACGGTTGTGGTAAACCGGAATCAGCGCCGCCCAGAGCAGGCCCGTCACTGCCACGGCTGCGCCCAGCACCAGCCCGCGCCGCCACGCCCTTGATTTTCGGGCGCCAGCCTGGGGAGAGCTGCCGGGCGTGTCCAAAGTGACCGCGGCCCACGACATGATCGAAACGGCGAGAAGCAGTGTCGCCACGGCCGGAAGGGCGCGGCCGAGCATCCGCGCGTAACTCGCTTCCGTCGTCCAATGCCAGGCGGCATAAGCGGCCAACGCCAGATTGGCCGACCAAACGCTGATTTTGCGAGATCGCGTTTCAGGCAGCGCGAAAGCAACGATATTGATTCCGGCTGCGATCGGAACAATCGCAAATGCCCAACTCCACGGCAGACCTCCGCCGATGCGGTCGTAAACCAATAGCCCTTGCGCTCCCAACAGCACGCCGAAGCTGCCGAGGGCGAACATGCCGGCGTTGACGAGCGTGGCTGTGGGCAACACGGCGAATGTTAGAATTCGACGGAGGCGCGGCATGTGCGACAGAAAATCGACCGTCAGCACCAAGAGAATCGCGAACGCCACGACGGCGGCAAGGACGCTGTCCCATGCAGATAGAATTCGGCAACCGGTCAATGCCAGCGCGGCCGCGATCAGCTTTTGAGTTGGCGTACAGTGAGGCATTGTCATTTTGGCGTCCGCGGAATTCAGATGCATCGAAGCTCCTCCCGCAATCGTGCCGCCAACGCGGTCGTTCGGACGTCATTGAGGTGCAAGGGATTGATGACAAGTTTTCCTTCGCTGAGCTTTCCGTGACCAACGTAACATGGTGGCGAACCATGTCGCAGCCGCCGGCAGACTTCCAAGGCCGATCGGCCGAGTCTGACGGCGTTGACGGCGATTTCCAAAAGCGGCGGCGGTCCATCAGCGCCGTGATCGACCAACGCGGCCGTCGCGGCGCAGCCCTCCAACGCCGTAGCGATCGTTTGCACATGGCGCCGCTGCAAGTCACGGTCGGCCTCGTATTCGCCCGCGGCGAAAAGCTCCAACGCTTTGAGCAACGCGGCGATCTGTTCCTTGGCCACTTTGAAACCTCGGCCGATGCCGTGCCGCGGCATGCCCGGCAGCTTCGACTTGTCGATAAGCTCAGGCGGAGGTTCCCAAAGCTCGAAATGATCGTCCATGTCGAGCATTTGCAGGGCCGCCGCGGCGACCAAATCGCGCCGACCACAAAGCATGCCGCTGGCTTGTGGCCCGCGAATTGCCTTGCCGCCGCTAAAGGCCACCAGGTCAGCGCCGCGAGCGATGATCTCCCGCAGATTCGCGCGGGGCGGCAACTCGCCGGCCGCATCGACCAGCACCGGCAGACCACGGGCATGGGCGGCGGCGGCCAATGCCGCCAGCTCGGGGCGCGAATCGGGCGCATAGACATAAAGCACGCCCGCGGTGCGCGGGCCGAAAGCCGCCTCATATTCCCACACTTCGGTTCGCCGTACGCCCGCGTTGGCCACGATTTCATTGAAGCCAACCTCAACCAGCCTCGCCCCGGCGGCGCGAACGGCGTGGTCGTAGCCGTTGCGCTGCTCGCGAGCGACGACAAACTCATCGGCGAACGCGCCGTCGACGTGCGGCAACTGCTCCATGCGCCGCACGTCAGAACCGGTGAGAATGGCCGCCGCGCCCAGTGTGAGAGCGGCCGCGGCGCCGGCCGTGACGATGCCCGCCTCGGCGCCCGTCACAGCGGCAATGCGGCGGCAGGCCGCGGCCTGCATCTGGTCCAAAGGCGCCGCTTCCGCCGCCGCCTGGCAAAACGCCTCCAGCACCGCCGCCGGCAGCGGCGCGCCGCCCAGCCGCGTGACGCTGCCCGAGGCGTTGATGATGGGCCGGATGCCTAACTCTTCGTAGATTCCCATGCTGGCGAAGTTTTGAGGGGTCGTGGAGGGTGCCATCATCTTACAACGTCTTTTTCGTGGAAGCGAATCGACGCGATCGGAATAGTCGCTCCTGATTACGGGGCGAGATTCGTGGAGGATGCCGTTCCATATCAAAAGCCTGGATGGTGAACAGTTCACGGCGAATTGGCTGTGAGAGGCTATCCGAAAACTCCGCGTGGGGCGGGCCGCCGGCCCGACGGAAGCAAAAGACGGCTCGGCGAGCCGCCCCACAATACCCTGTCACGGCGAAATTCGAGTTTTCGGATAGCCTCTGAA
>DASVGM010000369.1:0-3980 GCA_036379555.1 Pirellulales bacterium
CCGCTTGCAGACCCGTAGGGTGGGCATTGCCCACCATGAATTCACGGCGGGCAATGCCCACCCTACACAGCCGAGCGCCGGTTTTCAGCTAGCCTCTTACTTAGGCGCTCTTATAGAGTAGCGACTGGCGATGCCATCCGCCACCGGTTTTTCGGCTGCCCTTTTGGGTGGCATCGCCAGCGGCCGGAGAAGCCCTCCCCGGTGAAAAAACTGTTCGCGCGGTCGCCGCCGACTGCGCCGTCCCGTAAGCCAATGCCAACCGTCCACTATGAAACCCTTGAAAAACGCGACTTTGAGGCAGTGTAAAAAAACTTTCCCTAACGTGGATTGATGTCCACTTTTGGCATGAAATTAGCACCTCTTGTATAGCAGTGGCGCAGGTCGGCCAATTTGGCAGGCGACGTTCGGTCGAGGCGCCGCTTGGCATCGTGTCGCACGCGTCCGTCAGAACCGCAAAGCCCCCCCCTAGAAAACCCATAGATGACACATAGATGACACATAGATGACACATAGATGAAACATAGATGACACGAGAAAAATCATAGATGACACATAGATGACACGAAAAACGCATTGATGACATACTTTGGCTACGAACAGCCGCCGGGCACCGAAGCCATGCTTGGTCTCAGCGCAGTGCGAAACGTGGCAGCCTTGCTCCAAGTTGGCAGTCTTGCTACTAATGAGGGGTGTTAAGAAGTCGCCGCGGAGGCGTCCGGCTTGCCCTGCGCGAAATAATCGTGTGTCACACAGGAGAAAGTGAGCGAAGCTATGCCAACAGAATCTCCCGGACGCAAACTACGCAATGCCGTCGCCGAGAACACCATCGCCATTCCCGGAGCGTTCAACGCACTGGTGGCCAAGATGATCGAGGAGATGGGCTTTGAGGCGGCCTACCTTTCGGGGGCGGCCTTCTCGGCCGGCGATCTGGCCATGCCGGATATCGGCTTGTTCACGCTTTCGGAATTGGCGGAGCAAACGCGCCGCCTCACGCGCGGCATGGCCATTCCGCTGGTCGTCGATGCCGACACCGGCTTTGGCGAGCCGGTGAACGTCGAGCGGACGGTGATCGAACTGGAAGCCGCCGGCGCCGCGGCGATTCAGTTGGAAGATCAGCGGTTGCCGAAACGCTGCGGCCACCTATCGGGCAAGAGCCTCGTGCCCGCAGAGGAGATGTGTGCCAAAATACGCGCGGCCGCCGCGGCGCGTCGCGATCAAGATTTGGTCATCATCGCCCGTACCGATGCGCGAGGGGTCGAAAACTTCGCCGCGGCCGTCGAGCGTGCCCGGCGGTATGTCGAGTCGGGCGCCGATTGGATCTTTCCCGAAGCCTTGGCCGACGAGATCGAGTTCGAGACGTTTGCCCGTGAGATCGAGGCGCCGCTGGTGGCCAACATGACGGAATTCGGCAAAAGCCCGCTCTTGCCGGTGTCGCAGTTGGCGGAAATGGGCTACGCGGCGGTGCTTTATCCGGTGACGCTCTTGCGCGTGGCGATGAAGGGCGTGGAAGCGGCGCTGGCCATGTTGGCCGCCGATGGCACCCAGCAAGAGCTGCTCGACCTGATGCAAACGCGCCAAGAGCTTTATGACCTGCTATGCTACGAAGACTACGAAGCCCGCGACCGCTCGTTTTTCGGCGATTCGGGCGACGGCGAATCGGGCGACACTGATGAACAGCAAGAGTGATAAGGAACCGAATGATGCGGATGGCCAAGAAGCTGTCGATCGTCGTCGCGCTGGCCGTGGCGGGGTTGGTCATGACTGGGCTGGCGGCCGAGCGAGTTGCCGCGGACGAACGAGCGGGCGAACTTTTCGTCGGGCGTGCGACCACGAGCATCACGCCCGATCGGCCGGTGCCGCTGTCAGGTCAGATGCGCACGCGCATCTCGCAGTCGGTCGAAACTCCTTTGACCGCCACGGCGCTGACGCTCGAATCGCGTCAGGGCGAGCAAAGCGTCGATCAGGCGACTTGGGTGTCTTGCGATCTGGTGGCGATTCGTGAGGGCATCATCGAGGATGTGCGTGCGCGGCTCCAAGACCGCTTGCCTGGCTTCGACCTGGCGAAATTGGTGCTGAGCGCGACCCACACGCACACCGCGCCGGAAGTGATCGAGGGAAATTACGATATTCCCGCCGCGGGCGTGATGCGGCCCGCGGAGTATCGAGCGTTTCTCGTCGAGCAATTGGCGGGCGTGATCGAGCGGGCCTGGAAGTCGCGTGCGCCAGGCAAAGCCGGCTGGGGTTTGGGGCATGCGGTCGTGGCGCAGAACCGGCTGGCGGTTTACGCCGACGGCCATGCCCAGATGTACGGGCCGACCGACCGTGCCGACTTCGCGCGCTTTGAAGGCTATGAAGACCACGGCGTCGAGGTGCTTTGTTTTTGGGATGCCAGCGAGCAACTGATCGCCACAGCCATCAACCTGGCTTGTCCGGCTCAAGAGGTGGAGGGCCGCAGTACGGTTCACGCCGACTTCTGGCATGTGGCGCGCGAGATGTTGCGTGAGCGTCACGGTCAGGATCTGGCCGTGCTGGCCTGGACGGGCGCGGCGGGCGACCAATCACCGCACCTGATGATTCGCAAGCAGGCCGAAGAGCGGATGCGCCAACTGCGCAAGGTCGATCGCTTGCAAGAGATTGCCCAGCGCGTGGTGGCGGCCTGGAACGAAGCTTACGAGGGCGCTCAGCAAGAGAAGCATGCCGACGCGGTCTTGAGGCATCACGTCGAAACGCTCCAGTTGCCGGTGCGGCTGGTCACCCAGGAAGAAGCCTTGGCCGCCAAGCAAAAAGCCGAGGCCTTGGCCGACGACGCCAACGCGCGGCGAATGATGCTCTGGCATCAAAAAGTGGTGACGCGCTTCGAGCAGCAGAAGCCCGACGACACTTACGCGGTGGAACTACACGTCATCCGCTTGGGCGACGTGGTGATCGCCACGAACCCGTTTGAGCTTTACACCGATTATGGCATGCGGATGAAGGCGGGCAGTCGGGCGTTGCAAACATTTGTTATCCAATTGGCCGGCCGGGGCACGTATTTGCCCGCCGAGCGGTCGTTGGCCGGCGGCGCTTACGGTTCGATTGTGCAGAGCAATGCGGTCGGCCCCGCCGGCGGCCGGTTGCTGACGGAGCGAACCATCGCAGCGATCAATTCACTCTGGCCCACTGGGCCTTGAAGCCGGCCCAGGCTCAGCCTGGGGCGAAAGATGTCGAACGACCGTTTCCACCGTTGGATGATCGCGATCAAGCTGCTGACGGCTGTTTTGATCGTCAAGGTCACGCTGACGGTGGCGTGGGGCTATCGCAACTATTGGCCGCCGAATTTCAACTCCGATTTTTTGCATGGACGGGAGGGCTATTTCGCGGGCGCCTATCAGTGGGCGTTCTATGCGCATATCGCGTCGGGACCGATCACGCTGCTGTTGGGCCTGGTGCTGCTCAACGATCGGTTTCGCTTGCGGTTTTTGAGATGGCACCGCGTGTTGGGGCGGATTCAAATCGCGACAATCTTGCTCTTGGTGACGCCCGGCGGGCTATGGATGGCCTATTATGCCCAGTCGGGACCGGTGGCGGCGGCCAGCTTCGCGCTGCTGGCTGTACTTACGGGCGCGTGCGCGGCGCTCGGTTGGAAAGCGGCGGTGGAACGGCGGTTTGCCGTTCATCGACGCTGGATGTGGCGCGGCTACGTGCTATTATGCTCCGCCGTGGTGTTACGATTGCTCGGCGGGTTAGCGACCGTGAGCGGCGTGCAAGCGGCGTGGTTTGATCCGCTGGCGGCGTGGATGTGCTGGCTTGTGCCCTTGGCGGCGTTGGAAGGGCAAGCCTACGCGAGAACCGCCACGACGAAACGAATGAAACCTACTGCCCACGGCCGAACATGAATGCCGAGGAACCAAATGTCTGTGATTGACGCCCCGGAAACACCGCCAAAGGATCGACCGCGGACCCGCGGCCATGTGCGCGTGGCGATCGTGGGTGCCGGATTC
>DASVGM010000370.1:0-6837 GCA_036379555.1 Pirellulales bacterium
ACGGCTCGGCGAGCCGCCCCACAGTCCCGTTTACCCGCCCAGCGAACCACAAACAGGTATCCGTCATGCAGAAGACCGCTGCTCTCAACCGTCGAAACATCTTGACCGGCGCGGCCGCCTTGGCGGCGAGTTGGGCGGCGTTGGAACACGCCGACGCCGCGGACGAGCGCGTCGGCGAACAGGCGCCGGTGCGTCGCGGCGAAACCATGAAGGTGACGCGTCTGGAAACATTCAAGGTCAAACCGCGCTGGCTGTTTCTAAAAGTGCATACCAACGCCGGCATCGTCGGCCTGGGCGAGCCGGTCGTCGAGGGGCGTGCCGATACGGTGGCGGAAGCCGTCCGCGAGATCGAGCGTTATCTTGTGGGCAAAGACCCTCGCCGCGTCGCGCACCACTGGCAGGCCATCTATCGCCAGGCGTTCTATCGCGGTGGCCCGGTGCTGACCAGCGCGTTGAGCGGCATCGATATGGCGCTGTGGGACATTAAAGGCAAAGCGCTCGGCGTGCCTGTTTATGAGTTGCTCGGTGGCCCGACACGCGACCGCGTGCGTGTTTATGCGCACGCCAAAACCCCGGCCGCGTTGCGACTGGGGCTGGCCCGCGGCTTCACCGCGTTTAAGACCACTCCCGCCAAACGGCGCCCCAGTCGCTACGTGGAGTCGCCGGCCGAGATTCACTTCGCGGCTGACCGCTTCGCTGAACTTCGTGAAATCGCCGGCGACGACGTCGACCTGGCCATCGACTTTCACGGCGCCCTTAGCCCGGCCACGGCCAAACTGCTCATCAAGGCCCTTGAGCCTTACCAGCCGATGTTTGTCGAAGAACCTTGCCAGGCGCAGAATCACGACGTGATGGCCGAAATCGCCCGTGGCACGCACCTGCCGATCGCCACCGGCGAGCGGGTGTTTACCAAATGGGGTTTTCGCGAGGTTCTCGAAAAACGCGCGGCCACCATCTTGCAGCCCGATCTCTGTCATGCCGGCGGCATCACCGAGGCGCGTCTGATCGCGGGCATGGCCGAAGCCTATTACGCCGCCATCGCTCCGCACAATCCGCTGGGGCCGATCTCTCTGGCCGCCGGGGTGCAATTGGCCGCCGCCATTCCGAACTTTCTCTGCCAGGAACAGGTGAGCTTGGGCGAGGGGTATTTGAAGCGGCCGTTCTTGCTGAAAGACGGCTATCTCGACCTGCCCACCGGGCCGGGTCTGGGCATTGAACTGGATGACGAAGCCGTCGCCGAAAAACTTGGCCACGACTGGCACGCCCCCGAACAATATGACGAGGACGACGGTTCGGTGGTCGATTGGTGACTAAGGCGACGGCCTGGGAAGGCCATCCTCCTCGATCGCCAAGAGCCGATTGTATTTCGCCAAGCGCTCGCTGCGCTGAATCGACCCGATCTTGATCTGGTCGGCCGCGGTCGCCACGGCGAGATCGGCGATGGTGGCATCTTCCGTTTCGCCGCTACGGGCGGAGACGATGCACCGATAGCCCGCCGAGCGCGCCACCGCCATCGCCCGCAAGGTTTCGCTCAGCGTGCCGATCTGGTTCACTTTGATTAAAACGGCGTTCGCCGCCCGTTCGCGGATGCCGCGTGCGATGCGCTGGGGATTCGTGGCGAACAAATCATCGCCGACCAATTGAACCTTGTCACCGAGACGCCGTGTCAGTTCCGCCCAGCCAATCCAATCGTCTTCGGCCAAACCGTCTTCCACGCTCTGAATGGGAAAGTCGGCCACCAGTCGCTCAAGCTGGTCAATCATCTGGGCGCTCGTTAGCCGCTCGTCGCCGGTCGCCTTCAGGCGGTAGTGCGAACCGTCGAAAAAGTGGCTGCTGGCCACGTCGATGGCCAGCGTTACGTCATTGCCTGGTCGTAAGCCGGCTCGCTCGATGGCCTGAACGATCAGCTCCGCGGCGGCGCGGTTACTTGGCAGGCGTGGCCCGAAACCGCCTTCGTCGCCCACCAACCGCCCTTCGTAACCCGACGCCGCGAGTAACTCGCCCAAGCGTCGATAGACTCGCACGATCCATTCCAGCCCGTCGCGGTAGGTAGGCGCGGCGACAGGCATGATCAAAAAATCTTGGAAATCAAGGTTACCGCCGGCATGCAAACCGCCGGAAATCATGTTCGTCATGCAGAGCGGCATGCGGCACTCGGTCGTTGGAAGAGCGGCTTGCTCGGCCACGCTTTTCCAGAGTTGATGCAGGTGCCTGTAGAGCGGAACTTTCGCCGCGGCGGCGGCCGCGTGGGCCGCGGCGAGCGAGACGCCCAGAATGGCGTTGCCGCCCAGTCGCGACTTTTGCGGTGTGCCGTCAAGTTCGCAAAGTCGCTTATCGATCGCGGCCTGATCGGCGGCATCGTAGCCGATCAGCGCCGGGCCAAGGATATTCTTGACGTTGGCCACCGCTGTAAGCACGCCTCGGCCGTCGTAACGTGCCGGATCGCCATCGCGCAGTTCCTGAGCTTCGGCTTTTCCTGTGCTCGCCCCACTGGGCGTCATGGCTGAGCCGCGCGAGCCATCGTGGTTGGTGACTTCCACTTCGACGGTCGGTTGGCCGCGGCTATCGAGCACTTCGCGGGCGTGAATGCGGGTGATGGGCATTGGGTGATGGGGTTCGGGGTTCAGCTCCACATCGCGCGCGCTTCTTGCCGCACCTGCGCGCTCACGGTGGCCGACGAGGAACTCGGCGGCGCATCGTCGCCGGCGAGAGTTGACGCCACACCACAGTTGAAGTGCCGCTTGACGGCGGCGGGCAAAAACCGCGTCAGGGGCGCATAGCCGTATTGATCGCTCCTGCCGCCGCGATAAGCATGATAGTAGCGCTGCGGATGTAATACGTAGAGCCAGTCTTTGGCCCGCGAGAGTGCCACGTAAAACAGCCGGCGTTCTTCTTCGATCTGCGCGCGCGATTTGGTCGCCATGTCGGCGGGCATGTTGCCGTCGGCCGCGTGGATGACATACACGGCGTCCCATTCCAGCCCCTTGGCCGAATGAATGGTGCTCAAGATGAGATAATCTTCGTCCAAGTACGGTTCGCCGGCCCAATCTTCACTCGTGGTCGGCGGGTCCAAAGCAATCTCGGTCAAGAGCGAGCTCCGCTGGGTAAACCGCCCGGCCAGTTGCTCAAGCTGCTCTAAATCGCGCAGCCGCGCCGCCGACTGATCGTATTTTTGCTCCAACAGCGGCCCATAAAAGTGACGTATCAACTGCAACTGCAAGGCGACGTCGCCGGCGGGCATCTCCGTCAGCCGCAGCATGAGCTTCACCAGCTTGGGCCACAGCGCTTCGGCGGCCGCGGGCGGCTTGCTGGTCGCCCAGCATTGGAAATCGCCCTGTTGGACTACCAGGCAATCCATCAGTTGCCGGGCCCTTTTTGGCCCCACGCCCGGCAGCAACATGAGCAGCCGGCTGCCCGCTACCAGGTCGCGCGGGTTTTCGGCCAGCCGCAAAAAGGCGAACATGTCTTTGACGTGCGCCGTCTCGACAAACTTCAGTCCGCCGTATTTGACGAAGGGAATGTTGCGACCGGCGAGCTCGGCTTCCAGCAAGATACTGTGGTGCGACGCTCGAAACAGCACGGCCTGCCGGCGCAGGTCGATGCCGGCTTCGCGATGCGCCAGGATGCGCTCGACGACGAATTCGGCCTGCTCGTTTTCGTCGTCGCAGGTGACCAATCGCGGTTTGTCGCCCCCCTCGCGTTCGGACCAAAGCTGTTTGCTAAAACATTCCTCGGCCAAGCCGATCACGCCATTGGTCGCCGCCAAAATCGGCGGCGGACTGCGGTAGTTCTGCTCCAGCTTGATGAGCGCCGTGCCGGGAAACTCCTTGGGAAAATCAAGAATGTTACGGATGGTCGCGGCGCGGAACGAGTAGATTGACTGCGCGTCGTCGCCCACGACCGTCAGACCGCGGCCATCGGGGCGAAGCAGTTTGAGAATATCGGCTTGCAAGCGGTTGGTGTCTTGATACTCATCGACCAGCACGCAATCGAAGCGATCGCGCAGCCTCTGGCCGGCGGCCTCATCGGCCAGCAATCCGCGCCAAAAGAGCAGCAGGTCATCGTAATCGAGCACCTCGGCGGCTTCTTTGCGATCGACATACGCTCGACAGAGACGCTTGATGTCTGCAACGTACGCTTCGCACCAGGGGTGGCAATCCGCCACGACGTCTTCCAGCGGCCGGCGCGAGTTGACGCAGTTACTGTAAATGGCCAGACAGGTTCGTTTTTTGGGAAAACGCTTGTCGGTTTTCGCCAGGTTCAGCTCGGTGCGCACCACGTCGAGCAAATCTTCCGAGTCGCCGCGGTCGTGAATGGTGAAGCCGGGCGACAAGCCGATGGCCTTCCCATGCGCCCGCAGCAATCGCATCGCCACGGAGTGAAAGGTGCCGCCGCAAAGTCGTTTGCCGGCCAGACGCTGGCCCGCGTCGCCGGCTTGTCCGAGCAGGCCATCGACGCGGCGGAGCATTTCCGCGGCGGCGCGTCGCGTGAAGGTCAGCAGCATGATACGCGCCGGATCGACGCCACGCTCGATAAGCTGAGCCACCCGATGGACGAGGGTGCGTGTTTTGCCGGTGCCCGCTCCGGCGATAATCAACAACGGTTCATCGCCATGCGCCGCGGCGGCCGCTTGCGCGGCGTTCAATCCATGCAAAGCACCCTCTCGCACCGGTCGTGTCGCCATCCATGTCATCCTTCAAACAAGCTCCCTCATCGCCGTGATTATACCGTCATTTTCAAGCGCCGGCGACTCTCCGCCGCATTCCGCGGTCGGGGATCTGGTTTCTGCCGCGATTTATGACTAGAATTATCAATAAAGTGGGCTGTTCGGCAACGGATTGCTCTTCGCACGTCGTTTTTGACGGTCGAGGTGGTTATTCGATGGTTCGTTCCAGGAGAACAGTGTATGTCGGTCGCGGCGACGGAGTCACTCTCCGCCAGCGTGCTGGTTCTCAACCGCTTCTATATGGCGGTGCATGTGGTGAGCGTGCGCCGGGCGTTCGCGCTGTTGTGCCGCGAGCTGGCCGAGGTGGTTCACATTGAGGAGGGCCAGTACGCCAATTACAATTTCGAGTCGTGGCGTGAAATCAGCGAGTTGAAGGCCAGCTTCAAAACCCCGCACGACGACTGGATCCGCTCCGTCAACTTTGAAATCCAGGTGCCGCGCGTCATTCGGCTCTTGTTTTACGATCGTCTGCCTAAGCAAACCATTCGCTTCAATCGCCGCAACCTTTTCGCCCGCGACGCCAACCGTTGCCAGTATTGCGGCAAGCGGTTTCCCACCAGCGAATTGAGCCTCGACCATGTGGTGCCGCGCAGCCGCGGCGGCGAGACAAACTGGGAGAATATCGTTTGTAGTTGTGTGAAGTGCAACGTGAAGAAAGGCGGTCGCACCCCGCAGGAAGCCAACATGCAGCTTGTCCGTCCTCCCGTGCGGCCCAAGCGCAGCCCGCTCTTGTCGGTCAAGCTGGGCAACCCCAAGTACGAAAGTTGGAAGACGTTTTTGGATAACGCTTATTGGTCGGTGGATTTGAAGTAAGCAGGCCGCCGCGGCCAATTGCGAGCCTGGAATCGACATGGATTCGCTTAAAAGACTACTGCAATTACCGGGCGTCGTGCCAGCCCCGTCCGCCGCTCCATCGGAGATTCAGGCATTTTCCGAAGCGTCCAAGGTTCCGTTGCTTGACGAGGTGGCGAACCTTTATCGCGTGTGCAACGGCGCGCTGTTCAGCGAGCACGTCTTACGTATGCTATCGCTGGAAGATTGCCTCCATTATCTCGACGGAATACGAGACTTCGGCATTCCGGAGTGTTGGGGCTACTTTCCTCTCGTCGACAATAATGATTCAAACCCTTGGTGCGTTTGTAGCGCGGTGCAGCTCCGCGGCTATGTCGTACAGGTGAACCACGATGACAGCGCTCAAATCAAGTTTCGCTGCCTCGACAACTTATTCACCGCCATTCATCGCCAACTCGAAGCTGACGACCCATTCTTGGACGATGTTTCCAGCGACTTCGATGATCCTGCCCGAACGGTGCGTGATGTCGAGACCGCTCGCATGCTGATTCAAGCGGCAAGCGGAATCAATGAGGTCGAAAGATGTGACGCATTGCGTTTCGCCATAACCCTCTTTTCTGATCGTGAGATCGACGAAATCATCCTATTGTTGGATGATCGCGACGAATACGTGCGCGAGGCGGTCGTCAAACGCTTGCGCCAAATCGACACACCAGAGGCGAACCGAGCCATTCAACAATTCCATGAAGCGGTGCGTTCGTTTGCCGCCGGATGTGCCGAACTTCTCGGCCGCAACGGCATTCGTGCATCGATGCATGATCAAACCAAGCTTCGTTTGGACGACGGTCCCGTCTGGCTGAATGTCAACATGCTTTTTGGGGAGCGCCGCGGCGCCAGTTTTAACACGTTTCTTATCGAACGCGCAAAGGAGATGTTGGTGATAAAACAGCATGGAAAAAAACGGTAAAGGCGGCGCTGCGCGTACTGGAATTTCTGGTGAATCTGGATCGCTTACGATTTCAGCGAAAGCCGCCGCAGCATTTCCGGGCTGTCGGCCTGCTCGACCGTATCAAGGATCGCTCGCAACGACTCAACGTCTTCAATTTGTCGAATCTCTGGCAAGAGCGCAAGGCCACTGGCGGCAAACTTCAGCCTCAACGCCACCTCGATACCTGCCAACAAGCCCTGCCGCGATCCAATCGCGAGGCCTTCTTGCTGGCCTTCCTGTCGGCCTTCCTGTCGGCCTTCTTGTCGGCCTTCTTGTCGGCCTTCTTGTCGGCCTTCTTGTCGGCCTTCTTGTCGGCCTTCTTGTCGGCCTT
>DASVGM010000371.1:0-11358 GCA_036379555.1 Pirellulales bacterium
GCTCCAGCGCGCGCCAGGTTTCAGCCCGCAAGTGATCCGCGTCCAACGCCTGGCAGTGCTTCGCCACGTTTTCATCTTGAAGAAAAGGATTCTGGCTCACGCGACGGAATTCGGCCTGGAGTTCCGGCAGCGCGGCCAGGAGCAACGGCAGGCCGGAAGGACGCGAAAAGCGCGTCAGAACCTCGCGGTCGATAACGCGAAAAAATCGCTCCCGGTCTTTTTCCATTTCGTCGGCTCGGCCGCCCAGTCCTTGAAACACGGCCTTTCCCGCGGCGACCGTCGGCTGGGCATTGTACACGATCCTGCGCTGCGGATCGGTGAGTTGATCTCCGAGCGCCGCCTGAATGGTCGCCGGCATATCCTCCATGTCCACTTCGTCGAAGGCGTCACGATTGCCTTCAAACAGCCGAGCCTCGTGCTGGTTGAGGCAGAGTACCTGATATCGGTCGGCCGACTGCGCGATCCTCAAGAGCGGTTTGAGATGAAAGCCGTCCGCCACGACAACGAGCTCTTTGACCGGACGCTGTAGCCGGAACACATCAAATCGTTCCTCCGAGGCGAGAACGGCCAGTCCGTCGAACGTGTGCGCCCAGAAATGGGCGTCGTCGGCCAGCGTCTGAAACGGCGCAAGCAGCGGACGGATTTCGCGACCGCGATATTTTTCGCGCAGCGAACGCTCGGCCTCCCGCACGAGGTTTTTAAATCGAATTCCATCCTGAGACTTGTCCGGAGGGGTTCGATGCGTCGGCTGATAAAGAGAAATGCAAGGCGCTGCTTGATGATCGAGAAGCCCTCGTAGAACGTCTGTCGTGAGTGGAGGCATGGGATATTCTCCAGTTTTGCCGTGTGTACGGGCCGAGGAAAAAACTGCGCTCGCGGTACGCAGCGCCGATTCTCTCCAACTGATATAATACTACCTCAACGGGCAACCGCCGCACGCCGGCGGGCACCGGCTAAATCCCTATGCGCCCAGACATTACGTTCTCATCACGCAATTCCAGAACCACCATGTTATCCGGAGAGTCTCGGCGCGGCACGACACTATTCGCTATACACGCGATTGGCGGCGGCGATGCTGGCGCCGGCGTCAAAACGGTGGCCTTGCTCGCCTAAAAGCTGTTCCAGGGCCGACAAGAAAAGCAGCACGTTGCCGGCGCGCGAACCGTGACCCATCAGCCCGATGCGCCACACCTTGCCTTTGAAATCGCCCAGCCCCGCGCCGATCTCAATGCCAAAGCGTTCCAGCAGACCGCGGCGCAATGCGGCGTCGTCAATGCCCGACGGCACGCGCACGGCGTTCAACATGGGCAACTGATGCTCGTCGGCCGCGGCATAGCCGATGCCGATGGCCGCCAAGCCGGCCTTCAACGCCCGGTGGTTCAAAGCGTGCCGCGCGAAGCAATTCTCCAAACCTTCTTCGTGAACGATTCGCAACGCTTCGTACAAACCGTAGGTCATGTTGATCGGCGCGGTGTGATGATACACGCGTTCCTCGCCCCAGTAGCGTGCCAGCATCGATACGTCCAAATACCAGCTTTGCACGGGAGTTTTGCGATGCAGAATCACGTCCATCGCGCGGGCGTTGAACGACACCGGCGCCAGGCCGGGCGGACAACTCAAACACTTCTGGCTGCCCGAATAAATGGCGTCGATCTGCCAGGCATCGACTTCCACCGGCATGCCGCCCAGCGCGGTCACCGTATCGACGAGCAACAAGGCCCCCGCGTCATGCACGAGCTTGGCAATCTCGTCCAACGGCTGGCTGGCGCCAGTGGAAGTCTCGGCCATGACAATGCCGACGACTTTGGGTTTGGCCTTGGCCAACGACTCTTTGATCTGGGCCGGTTCAAAAATCTCGCCCCACGGCCGATCGATGCGCGTGACCTTGGCGCCGGCGCGCGTGGCGACGTCGGCCATGCGCGCCCCGAAGACGCCATTGACGCACACCAGCATCGCGTTGCCCGGCTCAATTAGGTTCACCACCGTGCATTCCATGCCGGCCGAACCGGTGGCGCTGACGGCCATCGTCATTTGGTTTTCGGTGCGAAACACGCCGCGCAGCAAGCGTTGCATGTCGTTCATCAACGTCAGGTAATAGGGATCGAGATGCCCGACGGTCGGCTCGGCCAGGGCCGCCAGCACGCGTGGATGAATCTCACTGGGACCGGGACCAAGCAGCAAGCGGACGGGCGGCGTTAACGGCGGAGCGGTGAGGTGGGAAGGCATTTTGATATAGCGAGGGTTCAATGATGGGGTTGTTGCTCTTTCACCAGGCGGCTGATCTCTTTGAATTGCGACGTGCCGGAGCGTTGGCACCACTCAAAGAGGGCGGCTTCGGTGGAGGTGAGCGTGGCGCCGGCCGAGTCCATGCGCCGCAAGGCGAACTGATAATCGACATCATAACGCGAGCCGATGGCATCGACGGCGACATACACCCGCCGGCCCGACGCCATCAGGTCGAACACCGTTTGCTGCACGCAAACGTGCGCCTCAATGCCCGCCACCAGCACGCGCGTGATGCCGCGCTGCTGCCAACGCTCGAAGATTTCCGGGCACGCGCCGCAGCTAAAGCTGGTTTTGCCTGGGATTTCTTCGAGCCGCTGGGCCAACTCAACAACGGTTCCACCCAGCCCTTGCGGATACTGCTCGGTGGCGGCCACCGCGACACCCAGCGTTTTGGCGCCGTCGAGCAATCGGCGGATGTTCCAGACGATGCGTTGGTGACCCGAAATCAGACCGATCAGCTTCTCTTGCACGTCGACGACCAGCAATCCGGTATCGTCGGCCGACATTAACTCGGGACTGCGCGGCAGCGGTTCGGCGGGAGCGTTACTCATGTCGCCAGCATAGCAAATTTCACCCCGCGTTGACAAACCGCGGAATCGTCATTGCGACGGAAAAACCAATCGCAATAATTGCAGTAAGAGAAATACCACCAGCACGCCCAGTAAAACATAAGGCCAAGAACCCGCCAACGGCACGCCCGCATGCACGGCCGTCGTGGCGATCACCAGCACGAACAAGCCGGCCACCAACAACAGGCAACCGATGCCCGACATCAGCCCCTTGAAGGTCGCGTGTTCCGTCGGCGCTTCGTAATGCAGTTCAATCGCCCGGCCGCGCTCAATGCTATGCTGCGCGGCGTCGGCCAACTCCATCGTGCCGCAGGCGTCGAGCCAATCAGACAAACCCGAGGGCAATGCGCCGGCCTCCGGATCGGCCGCCGGCGCCTTGCCCCGAATGGCACCCGCTAGTGACGGCAGCGCCGCCGCGGCCAGATCAACTTCCGCGAACTCCTCGCTCTCGGTTGATCCGCCGAGCTGCGACTGCAAATTCCAACAGCCGCTGTGCGGCGCCCAAAGCGTCGCTCGCCCCTTGGTTCCGATGAGGATGAAACGCCGCCCGCGTTCATCGCCGGCCCCCGTCAGCGACCAGCGCACGAGCAGGTTCGCCGGGCTCGACATTTGCACGCTCAGCGTGGCGTAGTTGATTGTCTCGGCCGCGGTGCGCACGCCCGTGGAGGTCATGGCCGATACTTTATCCAGCAGGCCGCAAAACGGCCGCGCCAGTTCCATGTCGCTGACAAACGCGCTCAGGACTTCGGCGCGGTCGCGGCCGGCCGCGGAATGCTCAATGACCACTTGCTCCAGCATGCCGAGCGAACCGCTTTCGCCGGCGGCGATGAGGGCGGCAAGACGCCGCCAGGCCGGGTGCCAACGCGCCAGCAGAAAAGGCGCCATCCGCGCGCGCCCTTCTTGGCGAATCATGTCAAGCTCGTAATAGACCAGCATCGAGTCGACCACCGGGTGCGAGACCAGCATCGGCACGCCCACCTGCGCCAGCTTGCGAAGCTGATCGGTGCGAAGCTGTTGATCGGCCGCACGCGCCACGAGCACCACATCGGCGATCGTTTCGCCCAGCAAGCCTTCCCAATGCTCGGCGACCAACAGGCCCGGCGCCGCCGCGCGCAGCGCCGGGCCATGAACGGAGAGATCGTGCGCCCAGACCAGCGCATGCGCCGGGTCGCGGGCAATCGCGGTCGCTAATTGCAGTGTGTCGTGATCGCAACCGAGCAGGGCGAATTTCATGATGGCGTGAACGCGGACGTTCTAAGCTTGGACAAGGCACTCACCGGCCGCGGGCGGCGCGTCGAACATGCGTGAAACCAACTCCGGCGTCGGCGGCGCGGTCAGCCAGCTCACGACGATGCCTGCAACAAGCGAGACCAGCAGCCCCCACAGAATCGGATCGAGCCCGAGCAAGAAATAGGGCCGAAAGACCGTCGCCTGGCCAATTCCCGGGTCGGCGCTGAGAAAGCCCGTGACATATAGGCCGAGAATCGTACACGCGCCGCCGGCCATGGCCGCAAACGCGCCGGCGGCGGTGGCGCGGCGCCAATAGGCGGCCATCGCGGCGGGCACCACAAAGGCCGCCGCCCCGCCACTGCCACTGAAGACCACCAACGCCTGTAAGTACGCCACCGGTCGCAAGTTGGCCACAAAGGCGACCACGCCCACCAGAATCATGGCCGCGTACGTCATCCGCTTGATCTGGGCCAGCGAGGCGTCAGGATGCAAAAACCGTTGGTACAAATCGCGCACCAGACCCGACGCGATGACGACCAGATAAGAGCTTACCGTGGCCATCACCGCGCCAAAAGGCGCCGTCAGAATCAAACCGGCCAAGAGCGATCCGCCCGGCAACGAGCTTGTCGTATGCAATGCCAGCCGCGGAATGATTTCGTCCGTTTTCGCCAGGTCGGGAATGACGGCCCGGCCGCAGATGCAGATCACAATCAGCGGCAGATAGATCAGCATGTTGTAGACGGCCAAAAGGACGATCGACTTGCGAATGGTCGCGCTGTTTTTGCTGGCCATCACGCGCACCATGCCGGCCGGCGAGCCCATGCCCGCGTAGACCCACACGAAGAAAAACGAAAAGGCCAGCCCCAACGGCAAAAACGTGCGCCCGTCGGCCGAATAGCCCGCCGGCGAGAGAAAGCCGGGACCGGTTTGTTCCACCGCTATGCGCGAACCTTGCTCCAGGCCGCCGGCCGCGCCGACCACCAGCGGCAACAAAATCATCACGCCCACGAGCATCATCACGCTCTGAAACAAATCGGTCCAGACAGCGGCCAGAAAGCCGCCGATCGCCGTGTAGCCCACCACCGTCAGGGCGAAGATCGTCAAACCCAGGTAGTAGTAATAATCGAGATCGCCGGCCGCTTCGTCGAGCGTCAATGCGCCGGAACCGGGCCAGGCGACCTTCATGACAATCGCCCCCGCCTTGAACTGCGCCACCATCATGAAGCACATGAAGAACAACACCAAGATCAGGGTCAGCACGCCAAGCGCGGGGCTGGCGAAACGCTCGCGAAACAGGTCGGGCAAGGTGATGGCTCCCGTGCGGCGCGAGAGTTGGGCCAGCCGTTTGCCAATCATGGCGAAGCCGGTGATGGGCACCATCATGTAGCTGGCGATCCAGAGCGTCAGCGACCAACCATGCGAATAAACCAGCGAGGGAAAGCCCATGAAGGTGCCCCCGCTTTGCACCGTGGCGGTCAGCGCCAAGGCCCAAGCCCCCAGGCCGCGGTTGCCCAGAAAATAGCCGCGCAGAAACGATCCCCGCTTGACGATCCGTTGAGCCACGGCGCCCAGCCAGACCGAAGCGACCACGAACACCAGCAGCGCGACCAACGAACCGGCGCCGGATGACGACTCACTCATCGCGCGACTCCTTCTCACCAAACAGATCGTCGCCCGCGTCGTCAAGCTCTTGGCCCAAGTCGGCGTCGGAGAGAAAGCGGGCGAAAGCGGCGGCCGCCAACGTACAAACCGTCCAAGGCGCCACGATGCCCCACAGCACCCAGTCGGGCACTCCGACAATCAGCCGAATCTCATCGGGCGGCAGCCGATAGCCATAGAGATAGCAGTAACCGACCGTGTACGTCATGGCCAGTATCCAGAGCGCCAGCGCGGCCAAAGCCTCGCGCCGGGCGGTTTTAACCACTGGATCTTCTTGATGCATTAGTCCTCTCTTGGACGTGATGTTATTTTGAGTCGTCGTGACAAGGATACAAGGAGTAGTTTGATGCGGCGATTGCTCTAGTGCCTTGTCCAGACTTAATCTTAGGGTTCGACGCGACTGGCGGATGGGCCTCCTGGCCCGTCACGGTCGATTGGTGACGGGCTAGGAAGCCCATCCTACACGGCGACCGCCCCCGCGGCGCCCGAAAACTTAGCGTGGAAAATGCACTAGTCCCCTTGTCCGGTGCCCCACTACCCATTCTCTCAATTTGGCGTCACCGTCGCTCTGCCAATCGAATGATAAACAAACCCCGCGGCTTTCATCTGCGCCGGCTCATAAACATTGCGACCGTCGAAAATGACGGGCGACTTCATGCGGCGCCGCATTTCGTCGAAGTCGGGATGCACAAATTGCTTCCATTCGGTCATGATCGCCAAAGCGTCGGCGCCGTTGAGCGCGTCGTATTTGCTGTCGCAGTAGGTCAGTTTTTCGGCGTAGCGAGCGCGGACGTGTTCCATCGCTTCAGGGTCGTGAACGAGAATCTGCGTCCCGCGCGGCAGCAGCTCATCGATCAGCGACAAGGCGGGCGCCTCGCGAATGTCGTCGGTGCGCGGCTTGAAGGCCAATCCCCAAACGGCAATCTTGCGTCCGGCGAACTGCTGGCCGAAATGCCGCGCGAGCTTTTGAAACGTCACCGTCTTTTGATGCTCGTTCACGGCGTCGACCGCGTTTAAGAGCCGCGGCTCGACGTGATGCGCGCGAGCCATGGCTTGCAAGGCCCTGACATCTTTGGGAAAACAACTGCCGCCATAACCGGCACCCGGAAATAAGAAAGCGAAGCCAATGCGGCTGTCGTGCCCGATTCCGCGGCGCACGTCGTTGATGTCGGCCTCCATGCGTTCGCAGAGGTTGGCCACCTCGTTGATAAAGCTGATTTTGGTGGAAAGCAGGGCGTTGGCCACGTATTTGGTCATCTCCGCGCTTTCGGGCGACATGACCAAAAAGGGCTTTTCCGTGCGCAGATACGGAGCGTAAAGCTCGTGCAACTCGTCGCCCACCTGTGGCCGGCGGACGCCCACCACCACGCGATCGGGCTTCATAAAATCTTCCAGCGCGGCGCCTTCCTTGAGAAATTCCGGATTGCTGGCCACATCGTATTGGCCGCCGATCCGCTGCTGCAAACGCCGTTCGATGGCGGCGTTGGTGCCGACCGGCACCGTACTCTTGGTCACGATGATCGCCCCCGGCGGAAGATGATCGGCCAGCGCGTCCACCACTTTCCAAAGGTTGGAGAGATCGGCGGAGCCGTCGTCGGCGCTGGGCGTGCCGACGGCCAAAAACACAAACTTCGCGGCGGCCACCGCGGCGGCCAGGTCGGTGGTAAAATGCAGCCGGCCGTCGGCGCTGTTTTGCGCCACCAATTCGGCCAATCCCGGTTCGTAAATGGGCACATGGCCTTGCCGCAATCGTTCAATTTTGGCCGCGTCGACGTCGACGCACGTCACATCATTGCCTGTCTCGGCGAAACAAGCGCCCGTTACCAGGCCGACATATCCGGTTCCCACAATGGCAATCTTCATGCCAAACAGTTTACCGAGCTTGGCGCCGGGCGTCGAGGGTCCACGGCGCTTTGAGCGCCGGGCGAACGTGATGCGGCGGTCCAGCGAACAGCCAGCGGCCGGCGATGCGCAGCTTGCGCCAAGTGGTCAGGCGAATGCGCCGGCCAAACACGTCGCCGTCGGCACGCTTGATCTCGTCCAACAAGCCGCGATAAATGCCGGTCATCGCGCCAAAGACCGCGCGCCCATCGGGCGAAAGCCAATCAGCCAATTCGGCCGCCGCCAAGTACAACTCTTCCGCGCGTGAGACTTCAAATCGCATCAAGTCGCGAAAACGCTCGTCCACAATTCCGCCGCGCAGGTCATGCGCCGTATAGCCAAAGCGCTCGAGATCCTCGCGCGGCAAGTAGACTCGCCCGCAGGCGGCGTCTTCTTGCAAGTCGCGCAGAATGTTGGTGAGTTGCATGGCAATGCCGCACTGGATGGCCGGCGTGAAGGCCCGTTCGTCGCGAAAGCCCCAGATGTGAATACATGACAGCCCGACGACCGACGCCACCTTGTAACAATATCCGCTCAGTTCGTCGAAAGTTTGATAGTGGCCGTCGTTGAGATCCATCTCCACGCCGTCAATCAGTTCATGCAGGTATCGCGGCGGAATCTGATAACGCGCGACCGTATCGGCCAGGGCCGGAAAAATCGGCGCGTCAAAATCACCGCGCAGGCCGCGATCGAGCGAGCGCCGCCAGGCGGCCAAGGCCAAGCGCCGCGTGGCGACCGGCTCGCGGTTGTCGCCGAGGTCGTCGGTCAACCGTGAGAAGGCATAGAGCGCGCACATGGCGCGGCGCTTTTCGCGCGGCAGCACGAGAAACGAATAATAAAAATTTCTCGCCGAGCGGCGCGCCAGGCGGCGGCAAGCGGTGTAACTGGTGCTGAGGCTGGTCATGAATGTCCCGAAAACAAGCGGCGGAAAGCGTAGCCCGCGAAAAGCCCGACTTGATCCCAGCGCGAAACCCGCGGCCGACGCGTCCAAACGTCAAAGCGAACCGAGCGGATCTTGGCCAGGATTTTCAGCCCCCCGTGCGTCATCAACCAAATATCGCCGGCCAGCCACCCCGGCAAACGCTCCACCAGCGGCAGGCCGGCGCGTAGCCATTCTTCAGCTCGCCGCACTTCAAACTCCAGCAGCCGCGTCGTGGCCGCGTTCGCTCGACCGGCGGCGAGGTCGCTCTCGTCGCAGCCAAAGCGGCGGCAATCTTCCAGCGGGATATACACGCGGCCGCGCCGCCAGTCGGCGGCCACGTCTTGCCAGAAGTTGGCAAGCTGCAAGCCCGTGCAAATCGAATCGGACAACCGGCCGCGCTCTTCATCATGCGACCGTCCCAAAAAGAGCACGATGCGCCCGACCGGATTGGCCGAGCGGCGGCAATAGCCGAGCAAATCGGTGAAGCATTCGTAGCGGCTCACCGACTGATCTTGCCGAAAGGCGCCAAGCAGGTCGTGAAACGGCTGCGCGGGAATGTCAAACTCACGCACGGTCTGCCGTAGGGCCACAAAAACCGGGTGCGTGACCTGGCCGGCGAAACACGCGGTGAGCTGACCCTCCCACCAATCCAGCAAGGCCAGGCTTTCTTCGCGGTCGCCGATTTCATCCGCCAAGTCGTCAGACCAGCGGCAGTAGGCATAGACGTTGGCAAAATGCTGCCGCAAAGATCGCGGCAAAAGGCGGCTGGCCACGACGAAGTTTTCGTAGTGCGTTTGGGCAAGTTGCCGGCAGTAGGCGAGGCTTTCGTCCAACGACGGCGCACGGCCGCCCGCCTCGCCCGCCGGGCCATGCCGAGTGAGCTCCATCGCAAAGTCGGCGGCCGCCATCAACAACGCCATCCTCCAAATGAATCCATGCGGTTTATTATGGTGGAAAAACCTTTCTGAGACAAATGGCAATGGCCCAAGTGGTAGCGGTGTCAGTTGTGACGCCGCCGTTCCATTTCATTCCGCGATCCGATCGGCGCCGTGGACTGCCGCCAACTCAACCGGCCCAAAGCGACGGCACGGCGGAGCGTGCCTGCTACTCTGCCGGGCCTTGGTCGCTGGCGGCGTTGCTCTTGGCGGTGTCTTGCGAGTGTCCCTGGTCGTTGAAATTGTCGGTCTCGCCGGTCAGCAGGCCGTTCGTCTCGTCGGCCTCGCCGTCATCAACGTCATCCTCGCCGCCCGAACCAACGTCGCTGGCGCCGCTGTTGACGTTGGGATTGCTGGGCAAGACGTTGGTTGTTTGGTCGTTGTGACTGCCGTAGGGCCGGTCTTCGACGTGGAAGGGGTCGTGGTCGGTTTTGTTTCAATCAACGACTCCCGACTCCTTTGTTTACCTTATTTCCTTTGCACAAAATGCCAATTAGGGGAGATCCGCAGCGCACCGCGGATCTCCAAAGGCACGGCGGCGCAATGCCACTGAAGCTACAACGGCAATCGCTCGATGACATTTTGCCATTCCGGTGGATCGGTCGCCTTGGCAAGCAAATCCAGATCCTGCACCATCTGCCCAATTGTGAGCCGCATCGGATGGCCTCAAACCAAGCCCGCAAAGGGCGTCCCTTCGCGTTGCCAATCCTCGGCGCGGGCCTTGAAACGAATGTCAAAAGTAAACATCACTCGGCCCAAATTGCTTGACCGCATTAGGAGTTCTTCATCGTCGAGAGCGCCGGAATTGTCATCCTGCGCGGTCAGTACGTCAACGCCGCGGCGGCGCAATTGCTCGGTGATTGCGGCATGCACGTGCGTATCCATGTAAATCGCGATGGACATCGATTAGCCGACCGGCTGGGCTTTCAACCTGAGCCACACTGGTGACCGCGCCTCGGCCGCGAGGATTCGGTCCACTTCTTCGAGCTCCACTGCGATTTCGGCGTCGATCTCCGCCCGGTTGTCGTAGTAATATCCCATGGCGGCATGCACCTCGGCTAGCGCCAAGTGGAGATGCTGGCGGTGAATTTCATCGGCCGACCAGCCGTAGGCAAAATAATCCATCACGATCTGCGCGACCCGAACGCGCGGGTGGCTTTCCAGCCGGGCCGGCCGGCCTTCCTGTTTGATGATGTGCGGATAGGCAATCGCGTTAGTCATGTTCATCTCTCGGCAACCAAATCTCAGGAACTGATTATAGTTCTTTTAGCCCTGCCGGGATACTAAAAAACCTTCCGTTGCATCCTCGGCCGCTTCTTGCACCACGCGGAATTAGTCAAGATCAGCGGCCAGAGCTACCGTTTGGCGATTCGGGAAAAAGGCGCCGAAGGATAGCAAAGCGCCCACCGGGTCGGGCGATTCAAAAGAAAGGGCAAGGGGGCATTCTGGTTTTAGAGAACACCAGAATGCCCCCCTTTTTCACCCGGCCTTCCGACCCCGGCCGAATATTTTGGCCCCACGGGCTGCTGGTGGCGTTTTCGCTCATGGTGGTCTTTTGCGTGATCGAACTGCCGCCCACGTCATTATACGTGTCGCTCGCCACGCCGCCATTCACCGCGCCGTTGTCGGTGTCGGTCTCATTGCCCTTGTCGCTGTTGGTGACGACCATGCTCATGCTGCCGCTACCCGACGCGCCGTTGTACGAGCCGCCGCTGGTTTGCGAAAATCCGTCGCTGAATTGATCGGTCGCCGTGTCGCCGAAGGATTCATTGGTGTCGACGGCGCCGTTGGCAAAGTAGCAGGCACGCTCCGCCGTGCCGTAGCGGTGTCAGTTGTGACGCCGCCGTTCCATTTCATTCCGCGATCCGATCGGCGC
>DASVGM010000372.1:0-2283 GCA_036379555.1 Pirellulales bacterium
GGTTTTCGGCTAGCCTCTTATCAAGATCGTCGGCAGACACGCTTTCGTCAGGAGGATGAAGATGAGCGGCTCAGCGAACGACACTTTTCCCTTGGGGCACGCGCCGGCGCTCGGTTGGCGGAACTTCTGGTCGCGAATCGACGCGCGCGGCCGACAAAACGCCGCGTTGCTCGGCCTGCTGTTGGTGATTGAGATCGCCGGCATCGTCTTCGCTCCGTTCGGCCTGATCGATACCGATTCGCTTCAGGGGCTTGCGGCGATGGCGGCCGTCGGCGCCTGCCTGGCGCCTCCGACGCTGTTGGCCCTTTGGGCGGTCTTAGGTTCGGGACGGCTTGTCATGCGGCTGCCGCTCACAACCTGGTTGGCGGCGACTTCGGCCGTGGCAACTCTGTTTGCCGTCGCAAATGCCACCCCATCCGTCCGTACCGCAACCCCAATCGCCCCGATGTGCTGGTTGCTCGCGTTCATTTTCGCGCAGGCGCCGCTCTGGTTGATTCGCTGGCTGCGCCGCTGGCGGTTTGTATCGGCGCCGAACCTCGCGGCACCCACCGGCGGCGAAGCGCGCGGGAACCAGTTCACGCTGCGCGGCCTGCTGACTTGGACGCTTGTGGCGGCTCTGCCGTTGGCAGCGTTTCGAGCCATCCTGCCCGCGACGTCGTTCGACGTTGAATCGTTCGACGTTGAAATGCTAATCGATATTGGTTCTTTCGGGGCCATCGGCGGCGCGCTGCTGGCGCTCGCCGGGCTGCCGATCGTGCCGCTGGCTTGGATTCTCTTGGCCGCGGGACGACGGCCGCTGCTCAGGCTGGTGCTTGGCGTTCTCTTGCTGGCAGGTCTGCCGGGCGGCGTCTGGCTGTTTATTGATCTTGCCGCTGGCCCTGACTTTGCCGTAACGATGCTGATTCTTGCCGGAACGATTGCCAACGGGGTACTCATTCTGGCCGTCATTGGCGCTTGCGGCTATCGCTTGAATCGCCCGCATGCACTTCTCTCTCGGTCAACAGAGCGGCGTGAAGCGGCAAGCATCGCGGCTCGTAAGCCGCTGCCACGAATACGATTTGCGGTGGCGCTGGCGCCTTTGATCGGCGTCGCCGCGGCAATCCTGTCCGTCGTTCCACACCAATTGCGGCAGTGGCGGCAATTAGCCATCGCTTCTGAGTGGGGACGCAGCGGCGTTTCGATCAACTTTGACGATTCCGGCCGAATCTTCGAGATCGACGGCATCAACCGGGAGCTTGTCTCCGACGAAGTTCTGCAGCGCATCGCCGATTTGAAGGATTGCGAGATTCTCCGGGCTTCCGGCGGCAAGATTGATGATCGGCGGCTGGCCTTGCTGACCCCGCTCGCGGGCTTGCGGGTGGTTAATCTGAGCGATTGCGAGATCACCGACGCGGGGCTTGGACACCTTGCCCGGTTCAAAAACCTTGAAGAGCTGGACCTGACGAATACCAGTGTTACCGACGCCGGACTTAAAAAACTCCATGCCTTGCCGAAGTTATCGTCGCTCAACTTGCAACTCACCGCGGTGACAGATGCCGGCCTGGCCACGCTGGCGAAGTTGCCTCGTCTCAACCGGCTCGACGTTTCACTCACCGCGGTCAGTATCGCCGCAGCCAAGCAATTCGCTCGGCCGAATTCCAATTTCCCGAATTCTAAAGTCATAGTGGAATACGGCGCCTCCGACGTGGCATTGTCACAGCGGCTGAACCGTCGCGTTCAGTTCGTGTCGCCGGTTCCCGGCGGCGTAGCTTATGCGTTCGCGACGCATCCGTGTCGCTTAAAGCGGCTTCACGCGCATGGATCGCAATCGCTAGCCACCGGAACCGCCACGGTCACCGACGCCGGCCTGCGGTTGTTGGTTCCATTCACCGAGTTGCAAGAGCTTGACCTGCACGACACGGCGGTCAGCGATCGCGGTCTGCGTATGCTGGCCAAGCTAACCGACTTAAAGCGGCTCGACGTGCGTGGCACCAAAGTCACCGAGCAAGGCATCGCCAAATTGGCGCGATCGCTGCCCGAATGTCGGATTGTGCGGTAAAATCGCAGCGGTCTATATCGCACGCAGGCAGGAATGAGAAGGCAGGAATAAGACAATCGGTGCCAGCGGAGGATGGGCCTCCCGGCCCGTCACTAGACAGGGTGACAGACCAGGAGGCCGCATCCTGGCCAGCGCAAAATCGGTTGTCGTGCCCCGACTTGTTTGATACTAGATTCATTCCGCCACGATCGGGGCTTGTCCCCGTCGAGCGCTGACTGATTGGCTAGATGTACGGCGCCGAACGC
>DASVGM010000373.1:0-5466 GCA_036379555.1 Pirellulales bacterium
ACCCTGAACCCTGAACCCTGAACCCTGAACCCTCCCATGAGCCAGTGGACATGCAAAATCGGTGCTGAAGAGATCGGGCCGCTGTCGTTTCAGGAACTGGCGGCGCTGGCGCGCGAAGGGAAAGTGACCGAGACGACGCGCGTGCGCCGCCGGCCGGACGCGCCGTGGGAACCCGCCTGGACCGTGATCGGATTGTTCGCCGATGATGGCACGGCGCGTGCCCCCGCGCGGACGCGATCTGAAAGCGCGGCGCGGGCGTCGGCGGGCGCCGAGTTGCCCGGCTGGTCGCCCCCGCCAAAAACGCGGCGCGCCACGATCGAGCCGCTGGCGCTCCTGCGATTGTCGCTGGCGGCGGCGTTCGGCGCGATGTGGGTCGGCATCGCCTATCGACAAGCGCAGTGGCAGTCGCTGGTCTTCCCGGCGCATGGCGGCCAATCCGCCGACGAGCTCGCTTGCTGGTTCCCGGTCATCGGCCCCTGCTCGGCGTTGGAGTGCGCCTGCTTTTATTTCGATCTGTTCGCGCTCACCACTTATGCGGCCTGGCGCGCGTCGGCGCGGTTTTTCAGGCGCGAGGACTCCGCATGATTGGCGAAAATGAAAAACTTGTGGTTGAACCGGAAACCGGCCGCCGCGCGTCCGCCGGCTTACGGGACGGCCTGGGAAGGCCATCCTCCCATCGCGGCGGCGAGAGTTTTTTGTGGCTGTTTTTCTGTTTGTTTGGGCTGGCCGCGGCCGTCCGCTGCGAGCATCTCGGCGACGTCAGCTACATCTTCGACGAGGGGTTTTGCTGGAAAATGATCTCCTTCGAGCCGGGCGAAATCTGGCGGCGCATGCCGCTGGCCAACCAGCCGCCGCTCTACTTTTACCTGCTCTGGGCGTGGTCGAAGGTGTTTGGCCATTCACCGTCGGCGCTGCGCGCCATGAGCGTCGTTTTTGGGTTGGCGTCGGTTGGCGGCGCCTATTTGTTGGCGCGTGAGTTTGCGGGTGGCCGCGTCCGGGAGAGTGGCGCGGATGGTCGGCCGGTTTGCAACGCGGGACGCCCTCACCCCGGCCCTCTCCCGGAGGGAGAGGGAGACAATTGCCCTCACCGCGACGCTTTCACGAATGAAAGGGGGGAGTGGGCGGGATTGACGGCCGCGGCGCTGGTGGCCCTCAGCCCGTTGCAGATTGATTGGAGCCAGCACGCGCGGATGTACGCGCTGGGCGCCGCGCTGACGGCGTTTTCCAGTTGGTTTCTGCTGCGCGCCACACGCGAGCGCGTTGCTCGGCGACGTGATTGGGCGCTCTACGCGGCGACGGCGAGCTTGCTGTTATACACGCATTATTATGCTCTGTTTATCGTGGCCGCGCAACTGCTCTACACGCTGGGGTGGGCGGCGACGATGGTTCGCGCCCGCTTGGGCGGCGCCGCGGTGGCCTTCGCGGCAGTGGGGGCGAGTTGGCTGCCGTGGCTGCCGTGGTTTTTGCGACATCGCGCGCAAGTGGAAGAGTCGTTTTGGACGCGCGATTTCGGCTGGGACCAACTGGCGCTGGCCTGCTTTCAGACGTGCGCCGTTTCCTGGCGCGAGAATTTGACGAATCCGGCCGCGCTCTTCTGCGTGGGAGCGCTTGCGGTTGTGTTAACGGCGGGCATGCTGGCCGCACATCATCCGGCCCTGCGGTTGGTCGGCGTCGCCGTACTGACCACGCTCTGGGGCGCGGCGATGGCTTCGTCGCTTGGCCGCAACATTGTCTCCGCGCGGTATCTCGTCTTCGCGCATCTCATGCTGTTGTGCGGTGTGGGTGTTGTCGCCTGCGGGCTGCGCCAACGCGCGGTTCGCGCGGCCGTGGTATGCGGCTTGTTGGCCTCGAGCGCTTGGCTTTGCTGGCGGCATGCCGAGCGGCGCGCCGCCTGCGCCGAGCGGCCGGGCATCGCGCAGGCGATGGCGTACCTTCGCGAAGTCCACCGCGCGGGCGAGCCGATTGTCGTCGCCAATCCGATGTTGCAGATCGCGGCCGCGGCCTACGCCACACCGCAAGAACAGGTGCGCATTCTGTCGCGGTCCAAATCATTTCCGTTTTATCAGGGCACGGCGGTGCTGCGCGACGGCGACTTCATCACGCCTGCGGAGCTAGATGGTGGAACGTCGCGGACGTTGTGGGTGGTCGACGCCCTTTACTGGACCGTGGGCACTTATAGGGTCGATCTGCCTGACGCGTGGGCGGACGTGGCGGAGGAACGCTTTCCGGAATGGGCGAACGCCAAAAGCGAGATCGTGGTGCGCCGCTGCGTAAGACGCCCCTCACCATCCACCGCGCTAAGGAGACCAACATGAACTCCCGCCGGTTTTTCTTGACGATGATTTGCGCTTCCGTTTTTGCGGCCGATACGGTCGGCGAGGTCAAGGAAACGCGCAAAGGGAAAGTTGCCTCGCCGCCAACCGCGCCGCTGCCGGCGAATCGCGTCGCCGATTGGCTGGAGCAATCACTTGATCGCCTGGCGGATGAGGTGCGGCGCGCGGGTGGGAACCTGGCCAAGGGGGTTTCGACCGACGTGTGGCCTCGCGGCATCGAGTCGCTTTCGCCCCAAATGGCGAATCGCTTGGGAAAAGCGTGGGACCGCGATGGCGACGGCGTGGTGAACGCGGACGAGTGCCGCTGGTGGCTGGAGGTGGCCTACGGATTTCGCCGCCCGAATGGTACGAGCCTGCAAGCCGAGAGTGGGGCGATGGTCAATCACATTTACCTGCTCGGGCTGGATAAAGACTCGGACGGTGCGATTTCACGCGCTGAGTTCATCAAGTGGTATTGGGCTGGCCCGACGGAGAATCCTGGAGTTTTCGTACAGTTCGACCTCAACGGCGATGGCCGCTTGACGTTTGAGGAAACCTCGGTCAATCCGATGTTTCAACTCGAGCCGGTGGGACAGCTTGCGCGGTTCGACGTCAACGCCGACGGCTATGTTGACCGCCGGGAGCTGGTCGCAAAGGCCACGAAGCCGCAGATGGCGTTGGCCGAGCGGGTTGTCCGAGCGTTCGACGAAGACCACGACAGCCGCCTCTCCGTGTATGAGTTTGGCGGCACACCTTTCAGCGTCGGCGTCATCGACCTTTATCACCCCGGCAAAGATCTCAACGACGACGCCAGGCTTTCTTGGAGCGAGTTTTACACCGACGATCGTTTGTTTGGCGTGGAGTTGGCGCGGAGGTACTTCATGCTCTTTGATCTCGATGGCGACGGCGCGCTCAGCTTCGCGGAGTTCGCCTTTCCGGTTCGGCTGGACAGAATCTCGCCCGAAATCGCGTTTCAAATTCAAGACAAGAATAGCGACGGCAGATTGCTGCTGGAGGAGGTATTTACCGACAAAAAGCCGCCGGCGGAGGACGCCGCCGCGACGGAACGCTATGAGATGCGACTGGCGCACGCCGAGGACCACTTAGCGGCCGACGACCTCGATGGCGACGGCGGCGTTGATCTGGGGGAGTTTATTCAATCGCGTGAGGCCGCGAAGCGTGTGCGCGTTCGTCGCTCGGACGGCGAAGACATGCCGCTGGCCTACTGGCTGCGCAAGGGCGTATTGGTCGCCAACGGTCTGATTGTGTTGATCGTGTCCTGGTTTGTTTTCCGTCGGCAGCCTCGTAACGGCGCGGCGCGGGCCGCCGGCCGCGGCGATGCCGGGGCCGCTTCGGCGGACGCAACCGTAGCGGCGCGGGACGGCGACGAACCCAGTAACGGAGGCTAAGACCGTGTCGGTTTTCATTCAAGCCATCTTTGCCACCTATGCGTTGCTCTGTTTGACGCACTTGGGCCTGCAACTCGTGCTTGCGCACGCCCATTACCTGCGCTGGCGCGAGAAAAAAAGGCGGGCGACACCGCGGCGGGGCATGCCGCCCGTCTCCGTCATTTATCCCGTCTACAACGAAGCGCCCGATGTTTTGGAACGAGTGTTGGACTGCGCGAGAGGGTGTCTGCGTCTACGCGGCCTTGAGTTGATCTTGGTCGACGACGGCTCGCCAAACCGCGCGGAGCTGCAACCCATTTACGATCGTTTCCGCGGGGAACGTGTTCACGTCTTGTTTCAGGAGAACCGGGGCAAGCGCGCCGCGCAATACGCCGGGTTGGCGGTGGCGACGGGAGAGATTATCATCACCGTCGATTCGGATACGCTAATCGACGAGCGAGGAATTCGCCGGCTCGTCGCTCCGTTCGACGACCCCAAGATTGGCGCCGTCTGCGGCGACGTGGTGGTGGAAAACCGGGACGTTAATCTGCTGACGAGGCTGATCGGTTTACGCTACTGGACCGCGTTCAATCTGGAGCGCGCGGCGCAGAGCTTCGTCAAGCAAGTGCTCTGCTGCTCGGGGCCGTTCTCGGCGTACCGCGGCGATTTGCTGCGGCGCGTCAAGGAGAAGTATGTCGCGCAAACATTTTGTGGGCGGCGTTGCACGTACGGCGACGATCGCCACCTGACAAATCTCGTTCTTGCCGAGTCGTATCAGGTTGTTTACGAACCGCGCGCCGTGGGCCGGACGTTCGTCCCGGAGTCGCTTGGGGAGTATGTCAGGCAGCAAAACCGCTGGAACAAGAGCTTTTATCGCGAGATTCTTTGGACCTTGCCGCTCGCGGATCGGATTCACCCCTACGTGATGCTCGACATGCTCTTACAGCCTGTGTTGCTCGTCGGCTTCACGCTCTCGCTCGCCTACAGTTTGCTCGCCTTTCGGCAAAGCGGCGATTGGCTGCTGCCTGTGTATTATGTCGCCACGCTGGTATTCATGTCGGCGTTGCGTGCCGCCTACGGGCTGTTTAGAACCTTGGATCCGCGGTTTTTGCTGTTCCTGCTGTATGGCTTTTTGCACGTGCTGGCTCTTGTGCCAATCCGATTCAAGTCGCTTTTGACCCTTACCGACAATGCATGGGGAACGCGCGCCAGCCGTGGGACAAACGCGTATCGTGATCTGGCAGCCTGGGCATGCGGATATGGCTGTTTGTTGTGGGCGACGGGCGGCTTATTGGGCGTTTTGAACCCGAACCGGAGCTACGACGCACCCGACGCGTCGCGCACTTTCGCGGCGCTGGTGGGCGATTGGCCTTTTCAACTTGCTTACCCGCTCTGCTACGCGATCACCTTGGCGTTTCTGCTGGCCGTCGTTCCGCGCGCCTGTGGGCGACTTGGTAGGCGCGACCAACCGGCGGCAAAAGCGACGCGCGGCCAGGCGCTCTCCGTACGCGACGTCGCCGCCGAGCCGCGCACCGAGCAATCATTGAGGTGACCAAATGGTGCAACGACTCACACGGTGGAGGACCGTCGAGGTTGGCGCTTTGATCGTGATCGCCTGCCTCGGCACCGCCGTGGTCGTCCCCGCGATCGCGGTTTCACGGGAGTCCGCCAGACAAAGACAATGTCTTTCCAACCTGCGGCGGCTGGGCCATGCGCTACACGAGTATCATGACGCGCATGGCCGATTGCCGCCGGCCGCGGTATGG
>DASVGM010000374.1:0-3055 GCA_036379555.1 Pirellulales bacterium
GCGCGACGAACTCGAAAGCGGCGAGGGCCGTTCGCCGGGGCCGCTGCAAGAAAAGCTTTGCGCCGCCGGTTGGGATCTGGCCGTCTTCGACGAGGCCCACAAGCTCGCCGCGCATTACGACGGCGGCAAGCTCGAGCGCACCGGCCGCTACCGCTTCGCCGAGCGCCTGGGCGCGCATTGCCGCCACCTGCTCTTGATGACCGCCACGCCGCACAACGGCAAAGAAGAAGATTTTCAACTCTTTCTTTCTCTGCTCGATTCCGACCGCTTTTACGGCAAATTTCGCGACGGAGTACATAAGGTCGATGTCTCCGACCTGATGCGCCGCATGGTCAAGGAAGAGCTTGTCAAGTTCGACGGCACGCCGCTCTTTCCCGAACGCAAGGCCTACACCGTCAACTACGCGCTCAGCGAGATCGAAGCCGCGCTCTACGACGCCGTCACCGATTACGTGAGAACCGAAATGGGCAAGGCCGACGAGCTGACCGGTGCCCGCCGCGGGTCGGTCGGTTTCGCCCTGACCGCCTTGCAGCGCCGGCTCGCGTCCAGCCCCGAAGCCATCTATCAATCGCTCCGCCGCCGCAAAGAGCGGCTCGAAAGCCGCCTGCGCGAAGAAAAACTCGGCGTTCGCGGCCGCCAAGCCCTGGCCGAAACGCTGGCCTACGTGCCCGACGACGATGACGACCTCAACGCCGAAGAACAAGAAACACTCGAAGAAACGCTCGTCGACGAGGCCACCGCCGCCAAAACCGTCCAAGAGCTTGAGGCTGAAATCGTCATTCTCAAGGATTTGGAAGAACAAGCCAAGCGCGTCGTCGCCTCCGGGCAAGACCGCAAGTGGGACGAGCTTTCAAAAATCTTGCAACGAGATCCAGCCATGCGCGACGCCGCCGGCCGCGGGCGCAAGCTCATCATCTTCTCCGAGCATCGCGACACGCTGAACTACCTGCATGGTAAAATCGCCGGCGTGTTGGGCGACCAAGACGCCATCGCCACCATTCACGGCGGCACGCACCGCGACGAACGCCGCCGCTTGCAGGCGCAGTTCCGCTCCGACCCCGAAGTGCGCGTGCTCGTCGCCACCGACGCCGCCGGCGAAGGCGTCAACCTGCAACAAGCCAACTTGATGGTCAACTACGACCTGCCCTGGAACCCCAACCGGCTCGAACAACGCTTCGGCCGCATTCACCGCATCGGCCAAACCGAAGTCTGCCATCTGTGGAACCTGGTCGCCAAAGAAACCCGCGAGGGCGACGTTTATCACCGCCTGCTAAAAAAGCTCGAAGTCGAAAGCGAGGCGCTGGGCGGTCGCGTGTTCGACATTCTCGGCACGGTGTTTGAGGGAACCAGCCTCAAAGAACTGATGATCGACGCCATTCGCTACGGCGATCAGCCCGAAGTCCGCGCCCGGCTGACGAGCAAAATCGACCACGTCTTCGATCACGATTACCTCAAGTCCCTGCTCAACCGCGACGCCCTGGCGCAAGAGACGATGAACGCCGAGCGGCTCTACCGCGTGAAAGAACAAATGGAGCGCGCCGAGGCCCGCCGCTTGCAACCCTATTTTGTGCGCTCGTTCTTTCTGCGCGCGTTCGCCGAACTTTCCGGTTCGCTGCACCCGCGCGAAGCCGGCCGCTTTGAGGTAACACACGTGCCCGCCGCCATTCGCGACCGCGATCGCCGCGTCACCGGCCGCAACCGCCGCGAGCAAGAGCCGGTCCTGCGCCGCTATGAACGAATCTGCTTTGAAAAAGAAGGCATGCAGCCGCTCGACAAACCGGGCCTGCCGCGGGCCGTGCTCATGCACCCCGGCCATCCGCTCCTGCTTTCCATCACCGATCTGTTGTTGGAGCAACACGCCCACTTGCTGCGTCGCGGCGCGGTGCTGGTCGATCCGGCCGACGAAAGCCGCCAGCCCTGGCTGTTGTTTCTTTTGACGCACGAAATCACTTCCGGCGACGGCGCGGTGCTCTCCAAACGCATGCAGTTCGTGCGCGTCAATCCCGACGGTTCCACCGCCTTCGCCGGCTGGGCGCCGCATCTCGATCTTGAACCGCTGGCCGCGGCCGAGCGGCCGCTCATCGACGACGTTTTAACCGCCCCTTGGATTCATGCCGATCAAGAAACACGGGCCATCGCCCTGGCGGCGGGCGAATTGGTGCCCGAACATTTTCATGAGGTCGCCGAGCGCCGCATCGCCCATGTCGAAAAAACTTTGGCCGCGGTGCATGACCGGCTGACCAAGGAAATCAATTTTTGGACCGACCGTTGGGTCAAGCTCAAAGACGACCAGGCGGCCGGCAAAGACGTGCGGCTGAACCTCGAAAACGCGCGTCGCACCGTCACCGATCTGGAGGGGCGGCTGGAAAATCGCCGTAAGGAATTGCAAGCCATGCGGCACGTGGTCAACGGCACGCCGGTGGTGTTGGGCGGCGCTTTGGTCGTTCCGGTCGGGCTAGTGCGCGAGCGCCGCGGCGACAAGCCGCTTGATCCGGTGGCCGCGAGCTTTGCGATCGACCCCGCGGCGCGAAGCCGCGTGGAGCGTTTGGCGATGGACGCGGTGCGTCGCGCCGAAGAGGCGGCCGGTTGCCGCGTGGAAGACGTTTCGCGTGAGAAGTGCGGCTGGGATTTGACTTCACATCCGCCCGCGGTTGACGGCCGCGAGGCTGAAGCTCGTCACATTGAGGTGAAGGGGCGTGTGCGGGGCGCCGCGACGATCACCGTGACGCGCAACGAAATGCTGTATGCCGTGAATCAAGGCGAAAAGTTTGTCTTGGCCATTGTATTGGTGGGCGAAGACGACGCGGTGGAAGGTCCGTATTACGTGCGCGAACCGTTTGGCCGCGAGCCGGAATGGGGCGTGGCCTCGGTGAATTATGAGTTGGCGGCGTTGCTGGCGAAGGCGGAGAAATAGGAAATAGGAAATAGGAAATTGCCCCCTGCCGGCTTGCCCGGCAGGAGCGCAAGTTTGGCGGCTAGCGGGGTGGCCCCGCGCGCGTCATCGCCCCGCATCGCCCCCTGCCGGCTTGCCCGGCAGGAGCGCAAGTTTGGCGGC
>DASVGM010000375.1:0-4778 GCA_036379555.1 Pirellulales bacterium
AGGGAATCACCGCGCTGCGGTTGGAAGTGTTGCCCGACGATTCTCTGCCCGCCCACGGCCCCGGCCGAGCGGCGAATGGCAATTTTGTGCTGCATGAGGTTGAAGCCGCTTTGAACGACGCACCAATCAAATGGTCGGCGGTGTCAGCTTCGCACTCGCAAAACAACTGGGCCGCCGCGGGCGCCGCGGACGGCAAGCCGAACACCGGCTGGGCGGTCTTGCCGGAAATCGGCAAAGCGAACCACCTGGTTCTCGAAACGCTGGCCGATGTCGGCGATGGCAACCCGGCGACGCTCACGATCAAACTGCACCAAAACTATGGCTCAGGCCATACGATCGGCCGGTTGCGGCTGTCGGCCAGCACGTCGCCGCGGCCGGTGCGTGCCGAAGGCGTCGATACTCTGCCCAAAAACATCACCGATATTCTGGCCCTCGAACCCGCCGGTCGCAACGACGAACAGCGGCGCGTGTTGGCCGCTTATTATCACACGATCGCCCCGCTTTTGCAGCCGCTGCGCGAGCAACTGGCCGCACTGAAAAAGGAAAAAGAAGAGATCGTCAAGTCGGCCGCTACGACACTCGTCTCGATGTCGGTCGCACCGCGGACGGTACGCGTTCTGCCGCGCGGCAACTGGCTCGACGATTCGGGCGAAGTCATGTCGCCCGGCGTGCCGGAGTTTCTCGCCTCGCTGCCGGCCGCCGACCGCCGGCCGACGCGCGTCGATCTGGCGATGTGGATGGCTTCGCGTAACAACCCGCTCGTGGCCAGGGTGTTTGTCAACCGCCTCTGGAAGCTCTTTTTCGGGCAAGGCATTGTGAAGACGGTCGACGATCTGGGCACGCAAGGCGCCTGGCCGACGCATCCGCAATTGCTCGATTGGCTGGCCGTGGAGTTCATGGAAAGCGGTTGGGACGTGAAGCATGTCGTGCGCTTGATGGTGACATCGAGCGCGTATCGGCAAACATCGACCATGCCTGCGGAGCGCCCTCACCCCGGCCCTCTCCCGGAGGGAGAGGGAGTTTTGCGGCAAAAAGACGCGGCCAATCAATGGCTGGCACGGCAAAACCGTTTTCGGCTTGACGCCGAGTTTGTGCGCGATGGCGCGCTGGCCATCAGCGGGCTGCTTTGCGATAAAATCGGCGGGCCAAGTGTCAAGCCGTATCAACCGGCCGGATATTGGGCGCACCTCAATTTTCCCACGCGCGAGTGGCAAAACGACCGTGGTGAAAGCCAATATCGCCGCGGGCTTTACACCTGGTGGCAGCGCACGTTTTTGCATCCCAGTCTGTTGGCCTTCAACGCGCCGACGCGTGAGGAATGCACGGCCGACCGGCCGCGGGCGAACACGCCGTTGCAAGCGCTCGTACTCTTGAACGACCCCACTTATGTCGAAGCCGCTCGGGCCTTGGCCGCTCGCCTGTCGCGTGAAACGTCGCCAGACACAACCCAGCGCATCCGCTTTGCCTGGCGTGAGGCGCTCGGCCGCGATCCGACGCCGGAAGAAACGGCGGTATTGGCGAAACTTTATGAAACGAACCGCGCCGCTTACGCCGCCGAACCGGCCGCCGCGAGCGAACTGGCTCAAAACGGCGACCTCAAGCCGCCGGCAGGCGCGGACCCGGTTGAGCTGGCCGCCTGGACGGCGGTAACGCGGGCGATCTTGAACCTGCATGAGACCATTACTCGGTATTAATGTTTTTGCCGAAGTTCGCCGACCAATAAGACGATTGCATGGCCAAACAAATCGGATGAGGGCATTGCAAATCATGGCCCGCGCGGCCATGATTGCGGCAGCAAAATTACCAGACAGAAAAATGGCATTCGCCGCGCCCGACATGCGATACAGCGCATTCTTTCGTCTTTTTTTCTGTCTGGTAGTTTTTCTGTCCTAACCTCTTGCGCGCCGAACAGCGAAACCACGCGTCAAGATCGGCGAGTAGCGTCAAAGGTGGATTTGGCGAGGTTTCGCCCGCAAACAAAAACCGCCTGCGATACGTGAACCTGCCGCTCGAAGCGACCTGCAACGCCGCCTTCGCGGCGATGCCACAGTTTTGGCGCGACAGGCTAACCGAGAAGTGAAATTAAAGGGGCGATGTTTTATTCCATTGCTTGGACCAACCACCTTGAAGGCAGCTTTTTAGTAGAAGTGGCGATCAACACTTTCTCCGCCGGCGCCCAGCGAGTCAACACGCCGACAAGTAGGCTATCGGCCGCTTTCCATTCGCGAGGGGAACGACCGCTAACGCCAATCCGCCACACTGGACTGCCCGACAGGCCGTGCGGGTCAACATGTTCCGGGGCCGAATGGATCTCGCTTACCAGCCCGGCAGGATCGTATTCGACCGCGAATTGCCAGGCGGCCAGGCTCGCGGGCAGGTTTTCAAGCCGCTGCATACTTCCATAGGGAAGCGACCTGCCGACCACGCCTCCAAGGAGTCGCGAAGAGTAGCTGCCGTCCCCCGGAAAACCATGAAGGAAAAGATAGTCTGTGCTTAGCCGCCGCAACGAACGATCAACGCGTTCAGCGGGCCAAAAGGCAGAGTCGGGGCATGGGTAATCATCAGGCAAGAAATAGACCGCCATGTCGGCGATGGGGTCGATGTTGACTGATCCACGCACAACGTAAGGCGAGCGGCCCCAACCTGCTGAAATCGCAAGACCGCATGGCTCTTTACAAGCTTGGTCAATGACGTGATGAGCGGTTAGGATCGCTCGCCGACCATCGAAGACGCAGCGCAGCCCCGACCCGTAATGCCGTCCCATGGTTTCATCGACGACGCCGATCACACTACAGATAAAGCTAAACGAGTACTCTGCCATCGTAGGAAGAGCGTGTTGCACAAAGGCTTGCTTTGCTTCGAGCGATAGCAGTCGGCTCTCCGCCGCGCTGGGCATGTTCGTCTCGCTAATGGGAGTGCTCATTCGACAATCCTCGCTGGGTCGGTGACTGCGGCAGCCAGCGCGCCGGCCGCTTCGCATAGGAGCCGAAGGGCGTCGCGCGCCGCCTCGATCACGGCATCGTTTGAATTCTCAACGATCGTGCTGGGAAAAGAGGCAATGTAGTCGCCGGTCTGTTCGCCGCTTAGGTCGGCTTCCACCTTGACGCCATCTCCGGCCAACGTAAAGATTACACCGGCCACCACCGGATCAATCTCGCTGTCGGGCAGGGAGAACGTGCGATACGAGAATAGGATAAACCGCTCACCTTGAGTGCTGCCCGCGTCCACGCGGACGCCGCGAACTTCGTCGCGGACTTTCTTTTCAAGCCGCGTGAGGTTTGCTTGGACATTACGATGAACATCGTCCCATAAAACGGCGGCTGGCCCTGGCGCATCGCGAAATGCGGCGAGACGGTCTAAGTACCTTGTCCGAAAAACTGGTTCAAAAGTATGGGTGGTCGTAATGCCCATGGTGTTTATCCCTTGACGTTCGGTTTTACGACCGCGTCAAATAATAACTGCGTAAATTCGTGTATGTGTCCGGTCCCGCGCCACGCCGCCCAGGCTTCCAATTGTTTGCCATCGACTTTGCCCTTCTCGTTAAGCGGCGCGATGGCAAAATGCCCCACGGTACCGCCTTGTGTTACGTCGTCCGCGATCGCCTTTAACGGGGGCTTGAGCTTATCGGTATCAATTTCTTGTGCCTTTTTCCCAGCCGAAAGTACGTCTGATGCCGATAGGCCAGGCGATTGCCCCGGCCTGCCAACCGTATCCTTGCCCGCTCGCGGGGTAAAGTTGTCAGTGGTCAGGTTTCCCCAAATATAGACGATCACTTCAGGTCGTGCCTCTGAGGTCAACCGTCAAGGTATCGAAGCCTCGTTGGTTAGATTATAGCAGATCGGTCGCGGTCCATCCCAGTGCGGGTGAAAAACATAAGAAGAATAAAAGTATAAGAGCGGCCGAGGCGTGCCGGGCGATGCGAGACAGGCCACTGGCCCCGTTTCCTCCCGTTTTTCTATCCAAAGCGGAGGCTTCGCAGCACGCCGTCTGCTACAATCGCTGGTATGCAAACCGATTTCGCTCAACACATCGCCCGACGCGCGTTTCTGAACCGCGCCACGACCGGCATCGCCTCCGCCGTGCTGGCCAATTATCTCGGGCCAACGCGCGCCGGCGCCGCTGAGGCCTCGCCCGGCCTGGGCTGCGTCAACCCGTTGCACTTCGCCCCCAAGGCGAAGCGCGTTATTTTCCTCTGCATGGCCGGCGGCCCAACGCACCTGGAAACGCTTGATTACAAGCCCAAGCTCGCCGAACTGCACGGGCAACCCATGCCCGAATCGTACACCAAAGGCCAGCCCATCGCCCAGTTGCAAGGCCAGAAGCTGAACTGCTTCGGGCCGCAATTCGCCTTCAAAAAGTTTGGCGCGTCGGGGCAGGAAATCTGCGAATTGTTTCCACATATTGGTTCGGTGGCCGATGAACTGTGCGTCATCCGGTCGATGCGCACCGAGGCCATCAACCACGATCCGGCCCATACCTTCATGAACACCGGCACCACCATCTCCGGCCGGCCGTCGATGGGTTCGTGGCTGCTCTACGGCCTGGGAAGCGAGAGCGACAATTTGCCCGGCTTTGTCGTGCTCACCTCGCTCGGCAAAGGCGGGCAAGCGCAGCCGATCGCCGCGCGGCAGTGGCACAGCGGCTTTTTACCCAGCCGGTTTCAGGGCGTGGAGTTTCGCTCCAAGGGCGATGCCGTGCTGTATGTCGGCAACCCCCAGGGAGTGAATCGCGAACGTCAGCGGGAAGTAGTCTACGCGGTGAACGATCTGAACCAGCTT
>DASVGM010000376.1:0-9347 GCA_036379555.1 Pirellulales bacterium
GTGAGGCGTCGCGGGCGCAGCGGATTCTGGCCGATCGGTATCAGGTGTCAAGTCAGGTTTGGAGTGTTACCAGCTACACGCAATTGCGGCGCGACGCCCAGGACGCCGAACATTGGAATTTGCTGCATCCCGACGAACCGCGTCGCGTGCCGTACGTCGAGCAAGTTCTGGCCGGTCATGAAGGGCCGTACATCGCGGCGAGCGATTATGTTCGCGCGGTGGCGGAGCAGATTGCGCCTTGGGTGCCGTGCGGGCTTTACGCCTTGGGTACCGACGGCTTGGGCCGCAGCGATACGCGGCAGCGTCTGCGGCGGCATTTTGAGGTCGACGCAGAGTGCATCACGCTGGCGGCGCTCACTCGGTTGGCCGACCGTGGACAGTTTGACCGCCGGCGATTGTCTTCCGTAATAGACGAACTCGCGATCGAGCCAGAAAAGGCAAACCCGCTGCTCGTTTGAGGGAACGAACGAAGCGTCAACCAGAAGTCGTCAACGCGGCAAAAACATTTTCGCGAATGGTGCGGCAATAGCGATCGAGGTCGAGGTCGTCGCGTTCGCGGCCAAACGGTTCTTCAACGACGGAATCAATCAACTCCACGCCCAGCAGAAAGAAGCAGACCAACGTGAAAATCGGTACGTCCCAAAAACCGATACTAGGCATGGTCAGCCACGGCTCGGCCAGCACGTTCAAGAACAGCCCCATGCGGAGCATGGCTCTGTAGGAGGGCGAAAGCGGCGTGTTGTGAATCCTTTCGCAAGCGCCGCAAACATCAAGCAGGCCGCGCACGTGCCAATCGAGCAGCCAAAGCGCGGCGTCGTCGATGTGCCCCGCACGCTTCCAATCGGCCAGCAAGGCATAGAGCCGCCCCGCCAAATACGAGGGCAGATGCGTCGGATTGGCTGTCTCGCCTTCGAGTCCGCGCAAGTCTTGCAACCGAGGCGACTCATTTCGCAATTGCCTCTTCAGTGCTTCGGCAAACGCCGCCAGGAGCACTCCGGCGCGAGCATGGCATGGTGCGTCGGCCGGCACGAAGGCGGCGAGTTTGGCGGCCAGGTTGCGGCTATCGTTGGTGAGTTGGCCCCACAAGACGCGCGCCTCCCACCAACGCTCGTAGGCCACGCGATTGCGAAAGCCCATCAGCAGACCAAGAATGACGGTGTTAATCAGGCTCGCTTCGCCGCCCCAGTCGGGCAGGTGAATATTCCACCGCCAAATCACCAGCCCCGCCGCCACGCAATAAAGTGCCACGGCTAACAGCAAAAGGCTGAGTCGCTTGCCCACAGTCTGCATTATGGTCGAGTTTAAGAAGGGCCAAACTGTCATTGGGTTAATTGCGCGCGGCAATGCGCTGGGCGGGCGCTCGCGCCTTATCGTCGGTTGTATGGTTTCAGCGTGGAACGGAGTCGTGCCGGCCCCTCTGACCGAGCCCGGTTGCCGTTATCTTAATCGCTTTGCGCGCGACGGCAATGTCCGTTGTTCGGGCCGAGACACTCCTTCACACCCCCGCTAATGGACTATTGGCGGTTTCCGACAGTTCACTGGTTCGCGCGCCGCGCGTTCCGCGCAGCAGCCCTGGCGGATGAGATTGACATGCGGGTAGGTTCGAGCGACTAGAAGCTGCCCGCAAACAGTTTGCTGTCGAAGAGCCGGACGTGGGTGACGTTTGACAACCCACTTCGCCCGGACACTTGCAACCGCGCTTGCCAAAAGCATAAACTGGTTATCAGCATTTCTCGGCCGGCGCGCGGAACCGCGTCTGCCTTTCTGTGATGAAAAACGTGTTGCCGCCTGACGGCCTGCTGTTGGGCGGCGGGAGAACGAGGCAATGGGTCGCGCGTCAGCTTGCTTGTCGTTTGGCTTTTTTGTGTTGCAGTGCTTCGCCGCGGTCGGCGATGAGGCCGTCTCGACCGCCCCGTCGCCCGCGTCGAAGCTGGGCCAGTTGTTCGTGCGAAACACGCGCGCCGACGCCTTTGAACGGCTGCCTGTCGCCCGCTTGCAGATGCACGTCGTGTTGCGGCCGCCTGTGGCGTTGGTGCAACTCGACCAGACGTTTTTCAGCCCCTTCACGGACGAGCGCGAAGGCACGTTCGCGATCGACCTGCCGACGGGCGCCGCCGTCAGCCGGTTTGCCATGTCGGCGGTCTCCGGCCGGTTGGTCGAAGCGGAGCTAATCGGAAAGCCACGCGCCGTAGAGATCCATAAAACGGTCACGCGCGGCCGCCAGGAAGTGAAATCGCCCGAACAGACCGGCGATCATCTGTTCCAGATGCGGGTGTTTCCCATCGCGGGGCGCGGCGTCAAGCGCGTACTGCTCGACTACACGCTTCCTCTCACGGCCGCTGGCTCGCGCTATCACTTTCGTCTGCCGCTCAATAGCGATGGCGCATTGCCCGACGAGCAATCTGGCGAGCATTCCGGGGAGGATGGGCCTCCTGGCCCGTCACCAACAACCGGGACGGCCTGGGAAGGCCATCCTCCGCGAGAGCCGATTCTGGATTTTTGCCTGACGGGCGAGATTCACCCGTTTGTCGGCCAGATCGCCGCGGAGGAAGTGACTTCGACGTCGCACCCGGACCTGGCTTGTCAGACGCGGGCCGACGGCTCGCTGGCCTTTTCGCTCACCCGTCGCCAGTATCAGCCGCCGGCGGAGTTCGCCATCAGCTTTCCCGTCGCGCGCCAGCGGCCGCCGGTCGCGGTGCGCAGCTATCGCGCCCGCGGTCGCACAGGCGAAGCGACTGACGCCGACACCTACTACTTCTTGGCCCAAATCAACCGCCACGGGCGAATGGCTGCCACCGCTCCCGCCGACGTGCTGGTTCTGGCCGATACGTCATCCGGCATCACCGAACCAGACACGGTGCGGCAAGTGGCCGCGTCGATCATCAAGAACTTGCGCCGCGAAGACCGTTTTCAACTTGGCTGCGTCGACATGGCCTACCGGCCGCTAACTCAAGGTTGGACCGTGCCCGGCTCGCCCGACGCCGTGGAAGCCTGCGCCGCCGTAGACCGGCAACTCTTCTTGGGTGAGACGGACTTAATCGGTTGTTTCCAACAAGCCCTGGAAAAGTCTTTTGCCACCAGCGAGGGCCGGCGGCGTGTGGTGATCTATATCGGCGATGCCCACAATACGGTCCCCGGCACGGCGACCCAAGGGGCGTTCGCGGGAGTTCTCGATGAGCAGTTGAAAAACGCCGGCGCGTTATTCGCCGTTTACCTGGTGCCGGTGACACTTTCGCCGGATTCGCCGCGATTCTTGGAGAAGTTCGCCAGGCTCTCGCCGGTGGCCGGCGGGGCTGGTTGGGCGATGTACGCGGCGTACGGCATGATGAATCTAGTGGTTACGCCCTTTCGCCTGGCGCCCATCACCCGTGACAGCGGAGGTGTGCTGTTCGACGGGCGGCAGCCGGCGCGGGCGGAGGGTGAATTACTGCAATGGCTTTCATTGGGCCTGCCCACGCGGCCGCGTTTGAACAAGATCGAGGTCGAAGGCGCGCGGCCGGAGGAGCTTTATTACCTGCCTGACATAGCCGGTGACGGATCGTTGCAGGTGCTTGGGCGAACCACGCGCGGCGGCCGCGCCAAGTTGACGCTCTCGTTGGCCGAGGGCCTAGAACAATCGGTCGAAGAGTACGAGATCGAGATCGATCCGCGCGACGAGAACCTGTTGCTTGGCCGGTTCTGGGCGCAACACCGAGTCGACGAATTAACCGCGAAGTCGCCCCAGGATAAATCGCCTGAGCTGACGGAAATCGTCGAGCTATCGCAAGAGTGGGGTTTGCTGTCGCCTTACATGGCGCTGTTGCTTTTGGAGAGCGAATCCGATTACGCCCGCTGGCAGATCGACCCGCGAATCCGGCGACGTTACTGGCAACCGGCCGAAGCGCCGCCACCTTTCGTCCCGCCGGCAGCTTGGTTGCGGCCGCCGGAAGAAAGTCCGGCCGACAAGCAAGCCGCGGCCGAACGATTCGCCAAGCTGCTGGCCCTGGCCCGCGAAAGCTTGGATCGAAGCGATTACGAGGCGTCCTGGGCGCAACTCGAAGCGCTGCGCCGTCTGCTGCCGGCGGCGGCGTCCAATGAATTCGCCGAGCTTGCGAAGCGCGCCCAAAGCGGCTTGCGGCGCGCGACGCTCTTCGATCGCTTGGGCGCCCGTCGCCGGCTGATCGATCCGTTGGCCAACCCTGTTTCACTCCACCGCTCGTTTGAGCCTGGGCGGCTGCTTTGGGCGTCATGCTCGCCCGAATTCCTGCGGACGCAACCGCACGCCGACCGCTGGTTGGAAGAGTTGGAGGTCTTCGCGGATTCTTGGACGCTGGCGGAATGGGCCAAGCTGCTGGGTGATCGTAGCGGCGTGAGCGTCGTGCTCGACCGAAAATCGCTCGACGACGTCGGCATCGACGAGGATACGCGGTTGCAGGTCGTGGGCCAGGGCCGCCTTTCACTTCGCAGCCTGTTGCGACATGCCTTCCGACGGGCGGACATCGCGGTGATCGACGAGCCGCATTGCTTCGTGATTACTTCGCGATTGGGCGCGGAGAATCGCCTGACGACACACGTTTATCCGGTCGCCGATCTTCTGACGCCCGGAGAATCAGCCGGTTGGGAGTTGCTGGCCGATCCGTATCTCGACCGCGAAGAAGCCACGCATCGGCGGATTTCGGCGCGGCTGGCGCAGCCGATCTCGCTGTCTTATAGTGAAACTTCGCTGCGGGACGTGATCGAGCAATTTGCTTCGCGGCTCAAGGCTGCGGTGGTGATTGATGTCGAAGCCGTCCAGGAGGCCCGCAACGACCTGACCACGCCCGTGACCGGCGCCTTCAGCGACGCGCCGCTGGGTGAGTCGTTGCGCTGGGCGCTCGACGAGCTTGATCTCACCTATACGCTGCGCGATGAAGCGCTCTTGATCACGTCGAAAACCGAAGCGGAGAATATGTTGCGCGTGGACTTGCACTCCGGCCGCGATTTGCTGCGGGAATATCTCACGCCCATCGGCCCAGACGGGCGACTGCTGCGCAATAATGGCATGGGTGGCGGGGGCATGTTTAGTATCGACTCCGAAGTGGCTTGGCCCGTGGGATTGGGCTTCGCGCCTGAAAAACGCTACAACATGTCCGCGATTCAAACCGCTACCAAAGTGGCCCTGGCGGCACAGCCTTTCGCCACGCGGCGGTTGCTTGGCAACCAGCCGATCGTCAAACCAACGGCTGTTTTCGCTCCCGATGAGAACGCCGTGATTGACCTGGTCACGAGCACGATTGAGCCGACCAGTTGGGACGAAGTCGGCGGGCCGGGCACGGTGCGCTTCTTTGAACCGACGCTCGACTTTGTGATTGACGCCACCGACGATGTTCATCGGCAAATCGAGCGGCTGTTCGCGTCGCTGCGCAAGCTACCGCCGGTCGAGTCGCGCTCGACAAGCGACGGGCAAGGCCGGCGAATCTCCCGGCCGGCCGCGATGCCGAGCGGTGGCAAGCGACTTTTGCCGCCCGACGAACAGTCGTTTATCGACCTGATCACAAGCTCCGTCGCACCGACTACCTGGGACGAGGTTGGCGGGCCAGGCGCCATCCGCGCGGACATGCCGCATTTGGCGTTGGTGATTTCGCAAACACAGGAGATTCATGCCGAAATCACACGGTTGTTCACGCTCTTGCGGCGCAGCCGCTACGCCGCCACGCACGGAGACCGTCCCTGGGAGGCCGAGTTTTTGAGTGGCGCGCCCTTCGGCGGACTGGCAGGGAATTCACCGTGGGGCGGCCTGGGAAGGCCATCCTCCGAGCAAGCGGCGGCCGATCCGGCTTCGTTGGCCGTCCTGGCGGCCGTGCGCCGCGAACCGCATGAGGGAGTTTGGCGTTGGGCGTACTCACGGCCGGCGGCGGCTGAGACGATCGAGTTGCATCGCCAAGCCGATCGAATGGAGTTGGTTTTGGGCGAGCAGTCGGTGCGAATCGATGGCGCCGACGCGGCGGTTCTTTACCCCGGCCTGGCGTTGGTCGAGATCGGCCCTTGGGCCGACGCCGCGCACGCGCTGGCCGATGGATACCTGCCTTGGTTGACTCATCGAACTAACGAGGAGCTTGCCCGGATGTTTACGGTCGAGGCCTTGCCCGCCACCGAAGCGGACAAGCAGGCCCGGCAGTCAAGAATCCGCTTGCGTTTTGTTGGTTTGGAAGACAACGCGCAAACCTACCTTGAAACCGCCTTCTCTCACGAGCACCGCTTGCCAACCACGTGGCAAGCGTTTGTCGATGGCGAATTGACCCTGCGGTTGCAATTCAAAGACCTGATCGATTACCGCGGGCGAAAGGAGTGGCGCCAAACGATTCTCGAAGACGCCGGCGGCGTGGAAATCGCCGCTTGGCGTCTGGTCGATGCCGCGGACAAGGACGCGACGCCGGCCGGCGAAATCGCGGACGGCGCCTTCGCGGGATTGATGGTGGTCGATCGTCGCCCCAGGCGGGCCGCGCCCGACGCCGATTTCGCCGTGGCGCTTCAGGCGTTGCGGAAATCGGATTGGAGCGGCGCCGATCAACGGTTGGCCAAGGCACTCATCCGGCATCCTCAACAGCCCTTGCTCCTGTTCTTGCGCGCCTGGTGCCACGCGCGCGATCCCGTTCGCGCTTCCGACGCGCAGGCCCGTGATTGGTTGGCCGAGGTGGCCGGCAGTTCGGCGGTGGCGTTGACGCGCGCGATCACCGAGGGACAGTTTCCGTTTCTTTCCGTTGAAGAGCGATACGACCTGCTCGCGCGGCAGCCGGCGGCCTTGCGAACGCCGTTGGACGAGCAGCATCTTGCCAGTGCGGCGCAGGCGGCGCGACGATTCGAGGCGGCGTTGGTTCACGTCGACGCGGCCCGGCGACTGCTCGCAAACGGGGGCGTTACGGAGCCGTTTGAACTGGTACAGTTGCACGTTGAGACTCTGCTGCGGCTTGATCGTAAAGACGAGGCGGCCGAGGCCGCCTTGCAATGGGCGGTCGCGCGTAGCGGAATTCGTAAGAATTCTGGCCGTGACCTACTGCCGCCGTCCGACTTCTTACGAAGCCGGCTACAGGCAGATGCGGCGACGGCACCGCATTTGATTGACCTGGCCGAGTTGCTGCGAAAGCACGACCTGAACGACGCGGCCGATCGGTTGTTGGCTCTGGCGCTCGATCGGCCCGGCGTGACGGCTGACGAACGCTACGACTTGCTGCTGCGGCGCGCCAACTGCCATCGTGGCCTTGAGCGCTGGCAGTGGATCGTGCGGGCCATCGATCCGCCGAATCTGGACGCGAGGCTGCGCGAAGCCGGTTTGGCGGTGCTGTTGGAAGAGTTGAGCGACGAAGAACAAGCCGACGCCGCCGCGCAATTAGCGCAACAATGCCAGAGTGAAGCGTTGCGCACGCGGCTGCTCGTGCATCAGGCGGAGTTGACGCCTAAGCTGCCGGGTGTCGAGCTTTGTTGGCGGCTGGCCCAAACGAATCGGCTGCCGGCCGATCGGCTATCGTGGGCCGCCGCGCGGTTCAATCAGGCCGAGCAACCGGCGCGCACCGTGGAGATGCTTGAAGGCGATTTGCGCGCCGGCCGCTTTGTGCCACCCGTCGCCCTGCGTCAATTGGAGCTCGCCTATCTCCTGCTCAACCGCCCCGCCGACGCCCGCCGCGCCTCCACCGCCGACCCAGGGTGGGGCAACTTGGGAATGGGTGCGCCTTGACACGATCCAGCGCGGGGAAGGAAATCCAAACTTGGTAGGGAATCGGTTGCGAGCGCCTCATAAAGAAATTGGAGATTCACCGACGAGCGAATGTCCATACGGCACGCGCGGCGTCGTGCGTGCCGGCTTTGTGGCTGCTATAATTGTGCCGTAGCGACACAAGAGCACGAGAAGATTTCCATGACTGTGACGATTAACCTTCCGCCGGATCTGGAAAACACACTCCGCCGCCACGCGGCGCGCGGCGGCCAGGAAGTGAGCGCGTTCGTTCTGGATGCCGTCAAAGAGAAGATCGCCAAGGCGCGCACCCTGGATGAGATTTGCGTTCCCTTCACAAAGGCCGTCGCGGCCAGCGGCGTCAGCAATGAGGAATTCGACCAATTCTTCGAGGGGGTGCGTGAAGAAGCCTGGCGGGAAAAAGATGGCCGATCAGGCATTCCGGCAGCGTAATCCTGGCCTGCTCATCCTCGATCCCGTTGAATTCCTCAAAGAGATCGATCGGAATCTGCGCAAAGCCGATGCTGATGACGAAATACTGCGAGCTTGACACTGTTTGTTTTTGTAGAATGAGACGGTCGCCGTGGCAGGCTTTCTCACTCCCCACCCCGACGTCGACATGAACAGCCCGTTTCCCGGCATGGACCCGTTCCTCGAACAGCCGGCCTTCTGGCCGGATTTTCATGTCACCTTCATCAACGATTGGCGAGAAGCAATCGGCGACCAGTTGCCATCGGGCTACGAAGCAACTCTCGGCGAGCGCGTCTATCTTGTCGAGCGCGATCCCGATGAGCGCAAGCTGGGCTACCCGGACATCGCCGTGACCATGCTGGAGGGGCCACGGGAAACATACATTGAAATCCTCTATCAGCCCGAAAGCCGGCTGGTTGCGGCGTTGGAACTGTTGTCGCCCGCGAACAAGGAGTCGCCGGGCCGGTTGCAGTATCTCGCCAAACGAAATGCCTTGTTGTTGCAAAACGTCCATTTGGTGGAGTTGGACCTCTTAGAGGCTATCCGAAAACTCGGATTTCGCCGTGGCGGCGTATCGTGGGGCGGCTCGCCGAGCCGTCTTTTGCAGTCAGACGGGCCGGCGGCCCGCCCCACGGCGAGTTTTCGGATAGCCTTTTACTTTCAGGCCGCCGCCTGCTGTTTAACAAGCCGTTGCCGGCGGCGGACTATTATTACTCGATCGCCCGCGCCCAGCAGCGGCCCGATTGCCAGGTGTATCACTGGACGCTGCGGCAACCGTTGCCGACGTTGCCCGTGCCGTTGCGGCAGCCGGACGGCGATCTGCAGATTGACCTGGGGGCGGTGTTCGCCACCGTCTACGGGCGAGCGAAGTTCTTTCGCCGCGTCGATTATCGCGGCTCGGTTCCAGAGTTTGTCAGCGGGATGGATCGGCAGTGGGTGGAAGAAGTCGTGAGCAAGCTGCCGAATCACTAAGAGGCTATCCGAAAACTCGGATTTCGCCGTGGAATCGTATCGTGGGGCGGCTCGCCGAGCCGTCTTTCGCTTCCAGACGGGCCGGCGGCCCGCCCCACGGCAAGTTTTCGGATAGCCTCTAAATGATGCCACCCGCTCGCCGGGTGGAGATTCGCGTTGGCCGTCTACATCCGCCGGTCCATAAAACCCCTTCCGCCCATTCCACGACCGCGTGCCC
>DASVGM010000377.1:0-2824 GCA_036379555.1 Pirellulales bacterium
GGTCGATTATTTTGATCGCGTCCCTGACAATGACTCAAAGCAAGCCGCACTCGCGCGCCTGAAGGCCGCGGAGATTCTGCTGAACAGCCACCAGGCGTCGGCGGCCGAGCGCAGACTGACTGAGGCGCTCACTTGCGACCCTGATCTCGCCGCCGCGCATGAACGGCTCGCCTGGCTTCTCGATATTGAGGGCCGCCGTTTCGAGGCGCTGACGCACCATTATGCGTTGCTTAGGCTGAAGCGTCCCGGCTTTAACTCATTGATGGCCACGGGCAATCACGACATTTCTTTAGAATCGCCCAACCGCCTGGAGGCGTTTCGCAAGGCCGAATCCGACACTGCGGCGTCGTTGGTCGGCCTGGCGCGCATGGAACTGCGTAGCGACCGCGCGATGGCCCGGCGGATGCTTGAGCGCGCGGTGGCGACAACCCCATCGCTGCTGGAGGCCCAGGCCCTCTTGGGCCGTGTGCTTGGGGAATTGCACGACCGCCCCGCCCTTGACGACTGGCGAGCACGGTTGCCCGCCGCCGCCGGACTCCATCCCGACATCTGGCTGGTGCGAGGGCAAATGGCGCGCGATGCCCAGCAGCCGCAGGCCGCCGCGCGGGCCTTTTGGGAAGCGCTGAAGCGCGACGCGAACCATCGTGCCGCGACGTACCAGTTGTCGCAAACGCTGCCCTTGCTGCCTGAAGAGTCGCGTGGTGGCGCCGAGAGCATGCCCTTTTTAGCCGAACGAGCGGCGCGGCTCGAAGAGCTCGCGGAATTGCTGGATGTGCTGCGTACTCGCCCGCGAGACCTGGGCCTGATTGAGCGCGCGGCCACGCTCACCGAATCGTTGGGACGTCTGTGGGAGGCGTGGGGCTGGCGCCATTTCGCTCGGGCGCAATCCGCCGGTCGGTCGAACCAGCGAGAACTGGCGCGTCTTGAAACTCTGTTGTCGCCAGAGCTTCCGCCGACAATTGCCGCTTGCGATCCTGCGCGCAGACTCGATTTCAGCGGCCTGCCGTTGCCCGACCGCGGCGCTCCGGCCGACGCGGCCGACGCGGCCGATCGGCGTTCGCGGCCGAAGGCATCGCCAGAGCGGGCGACTGAGATTGCGGCGGAGGCCAATCTGGCGTTTCGCGATGTCGCGCCGGCGTCGGGGGTGGATTTCACCTATTTCCGTGGCTGCGAAGCCGGCGCTGGCGATGGCCGAATGTTTGAATTCGCGGGCGGCGGGACGGCGGTCGTCGACTTTGATCTCGACGGTTGGCCCGACCTATACTTCGCGCAAGGCTGCCGTTGGCCCCCGGTCGCAGTGCAAACGGAATTCTTGGATGAGCTGTTCCGCAACCTTGACGGCCGGCGTTTTCGCCGCGTCCGTGTTGAGGCTGGTATCGTGGAAGACCGCTTCAGCCACGGCGTGGCCGTGGGTGATTTCAACTCGGACGGATTCCCGGATCTATATGTGGGCAACATTGGTTTGAACCGCCTCTGGATGAATTGCGGCGACGGCACTTTTCTCGACGCCACGGTGCAGGCCGGATTGTCTGACGAGAGCTGGACTACCAGCACGCTGTTGGCGGATTTGAGCGGCGACGGTTTGCCCGATTTATACGACGTGAATTACGTCACGGACGCCGACGTGTTTGAGCGGGTGTGCCCTCGCAACGGTGTGCCTTATAGTTGTCGCCCTGGTGAATTCACGGCCGCGCCCGACCGCCTGCTTGTGAACCTTGGCGACGGGCGATTCAGCGATTGTAGCGCATCGAGCGGGGTGAATTTGCCGCGCGGCAACGGATTGGGCGTGGTGGCGGCCGATTTTTCTGAATCGGGCCGCCTCGATCTGTTTGTGGCCAACGATGACGACGCCAACTTTTACTTTGTCAATCGCGGCACCGCCGCCGACGGCGCGCCGCGGTTTGAGGAACGGGGTGTTCTCGCCGGGCTGGCTTTCGATGGTCAAGGCCGGGCACAGGCCTGCATGGGCGTGGCGGCAGGCGACGCCGATGGCGACGGACGGCTCGACTTGTTCGTCACCAACTTCTATCGCGATTCAAACACGCTCTATCTGCAACGAAGCGCGGGCCTGTTCGACGACGCGACGGCCGGTTCGGGACTGCGCGAAGCGAGCTATGAGATGCTCGGCTTCGGCGCTCAGTTTCTCGACGCCGAGTTGGATGGCCGCCCCGATCTTGTCACTGTGAACGGGCATCTTGACGATTATCGTCCAACGGGCATTCCGTATGCCATGCGTCCACAATACTTCCGCAACGACGAAAGCGGCGTCTTTGTGGAAATTCGTCAACCGGGACTCGGCCCTTTTTTTGCCACGGAGCGACTCGGCCGCAGTCTGTCGCGGCTCGATTTGAATCGTGACGGCCGTGAAGATTTTGTCGTTTCACACCTGGACGCTCCGGCGGCGCTGGTACTGAACGAAACTCGCACGGCGGGGCATTTTCTCGCCTTGCGATTGTGCGGCGTGTCGTCGAACCGCGACGCCATTGGCGCCCGTGTGCGCGTCGGGGCCGGCAACAAGGTGTGGTATCAGCAACTTTGCGCCGGAGACGGCTACATGGCCGGCAACGAGCAACGGCTTGTCTTTGGCTTGGGTTCAGCCGAAACGATCGACCATTTAACCGTTGATTGGCCCTCGGGCCTGCGTGGCGAGTGGCATCGTTTACCCGTCGACCGCGCATGGATCGCCGTGGAAGGACTCGCAGAGCTTGTGGGCCAGCCATAGCATTTCTCCGCTTACCGGCTTGAAATGCCGCCCCGCACAAGCCACAATTTCAGCATCGCAATGATTCCGCCAATCCCGCAGCAATAAGGACAACCACGTGGC
>DASVGM010000378.1:0-3438 GCA_036379555.1 Pirellulales bacterium
TCGCCTCGCCGCGACAAAAGCCAGCGTCGAGGCCGATGTCTTCGCGTGGTTGGCGGCACGAAGGGCCTCTCGCCCTTACCTTCTTCAAGCGACCGCTTGATTCGGTCGCCATTCCGCGCCCAAAATGCGCTTAACAGTTGCAATCAGGACACCGTCACCGAACTACAACGTGCCAACCCTCTCTGCCGCGTGCTCGTCGGCTACGAATTCCCCAAGGCGCTTGGCCGCGACCCAGTCGCCGAACTGGCCAAAACATTGTTCGACAAGGGCGCCGAATTCGATGCGCGCCTCATCAGCCCTAAACAAGGCGATCCCAAGGCGACCGAGGAGAATCTCGCCGCCGCGAAACCGGTACACATCGGCAACATTACGCTTCCGGATGGCGCTTCGCTCAATGACGAAGAGCTTCGCTTGCTCGACGCCCCCGCCCTTTTGGCTTGGTTTGGCGCCGGCAAATCCAAGGGCGCCGACCGCTACGCCGCCGCGCTGGCCAATCAGACATACTTGCGCGGCGTCGGACTTTGGCAGTCGGACTTGACCGACGCCGGGCTGGAACACCTCAAGCATCTTCCCGCCCTAACGTCGCTCGACGTCGGCGGCACGAAGGTCACGCGTGCCGGCGTTGAGGCGTTCAAAAAGCAGCGACCCGATTGCACAATCAAATGGATTGCGCCCACCGCACCGCCTTCGCCCGCCGAAGACCGCGAGCGCGCGGCGGCGGAATGGGTGCTGGCGCAGGGCGGCACAATTCGGTGTTTGACGGCTGATGGAAAATCGGTCGAGGCGAAAACGGGCGCGGAACTCCCGGCGGGCCAATTTGAGATTCACAACGTCAGCCTCTGGGGATGCACCTCCGTTACCAGCGCCGACCTCGATCGCTTCGTCGGCCTCCCGCGCCTCACTCACCTGTTAGTCGCGCGAACGCAGGTCGACGGCGACGCGATCGCTCGAATTCGAAAAATGCCGCGGCTTGAGACACTTCATGTAAACGGAAGCCGAATCCGGTCTTCAGACCTTGGCGGACTCGGCGACCTCGAACGCCTGTCCTTTTCCTGGTTGCGAGCGCCGGACCAGGTGGATGACGACTGGGACGGGCTAAAACGGCTTTCTCACTTACGCCAACTCTTTCTGGAAGGCGGCGTCTCCGCCGACAGCCTTCGCGCGCTTGGAAAGCTGAGCCAATTGCGGGCCGTCTATCTGTTCGATGACGATCCGCCGGATGAGCGGGCCGTCGCCGATCTGCAGCGGGCCAACCCCTTTTGCCGCGTACTATTCGGCAAATACGGCGACCGGGCCGCCGGCCGCGACCGAGTGGCTGAGCTCGTCCGACGATTGCGCGCCAAAGGGGCCGAGCTAGGATTGAGCGGAGAACCCCATTCGGTGAAAGCCGGCGAGCCCGATCTCGCGGACGGAAAAGCAGCGAACCTGTCGAGCATCAGCCTTCCAATGGAAGCCCCAATGGACGAAGAAGATCTGCAGTTGCTTGACGCGCCGGCGGCGCTGGTTTGGTTCGGCGCTGGCAAATCGAAGGGCGCCGATCGCTACGCGGCCGCCCTATCGAAACAGCGTCACTTGCATGGCGTTGCTTTTTGGCAATCGGATTTGACCGACGCGGGCCTGGAACACCTCAAACACCTACCCGCTCTGACGTCGCTTGACGTTCAAGACACCAAGGTTACCGCGGCCGGCGTCGAGGCGCTGCAAAAGGCGCTGCCCGATTGCAAAGTTTTTTGGAATCCACCACGGTTGCCGGCACCAGGCGCCGGAGACCGCGACCGCGCGGCGGCGGAATGGGTGCTGGCGCAGGGAGGAAAGGTTGACGTCATTCAAGCGGGCAAACACACGTTCGTCCAACGCCCGGCCGATTTGCCCGAGGGCGAATTCTCGATTTACACCGTCGTGCTCTATGGGCTCACGCAGGTGAAGGACCAGGACCTCGACCGTTTCGCCGGCCTCAATGCCATTTGGGACTTGCACGCGGGCGAAACATCGCTTGGCCCTCAAGCGGTGCCGGCCATTGGGCGAATGCGAGGACTCGAACAACTCAAAATTGGCGGCACCCGCGTCACCTCGTCTTCACTCTCAGGCCTGCGCGATTTGCCCCGGTTGTATTACCTAAGCATCGTGGCCGACAGGCAGATCGACGACGAATGGGAAGGACTCAAACATTTGCCGTTTCTCCGTGAGCTGCAAGTGTTCCGCGCCTCGTCGGGCGATTTGCGGCGTCTGGCCGAAGTCCGGCAGTTGCGAAGCATCTGGCTGCCTGATGCCGTAGAGGTTGCCCCTGACGCGCTCGCCGAATTGCAACTAAAGAACCCGCTATGCCGGATCGTCGTGGGCGACGAATCGGCCAAGGTGATCGGCGACGACCACCAGCGCCTTCTGTGCGAGCGCTTGCTGGCGCGCGGCGCCAAGCTGAGGCTCTCGTATCGTCAGGGGGCTGGAGCGGCGACAACCCTCGATGCAAGCCAGCGGCCGGTCCACTTGCTGAGCGTAACTCTGCCGCCTGGCGCCACGCTCAGTGACGAAGAACTGCGGCTATTCGGTTGCCTAACCAGCATCGAGCCGCTCGTGGCGCCGGCCGCCGTCGATGCCGATCGCTGGGCGACGGCGTTTGGCGAACAGGCGAGTCGTGTGCGCAATCTGCAGCTCGCGAACTCCGACCTGACCGACGCGGGCCTGGCGCACTTGGCGGCGCTGCCCAGGCTGGCGGCGCTCGATGTCCGCCGTACGCGCGTGACCGGCGATGGCGTGCATGCATTCCAACGGAGACGGCCCGATTGCGCGATCAAGTGGACGCCGCCCCGGCCCGCATCGCCCTCCGCCGATCAAGACCGTGCCGCCGCGGAATGGATTATCGCGTCGGGAGGGTTTGTCGGTGTCGTTCCGAGCGGAAAGCGCTTCACGGTCGCGAAGTCGCCCGAGGAACTTCCCAGCGGCGCGTTGCAAGTCGCGTTCGTTCATCTCACCGGCGAGCAGACGCTGACCAACGCCGATCTGGACCGGCTTGTCGGCCTGCGGCGGCTCGAACAGCTACAGGTGGGTTATACGAACCTCGACGGCGGCGCCCTTGCCAAGCTCGCCGGCATGCCATCGCTGCGCGACTTGCTGATTGATGGAACACGAGTGAAATCGTCGGACCTGGCGGCCTTAAAGCCGTTGCCAAAGCTCCACTCGATTCGGCTGCAGGCGGGCGACCAAATTGACGACGACTACGCCGGGCTGGACCAACTGCCTCAACTGCGGCAACTGACCTTGCTCAATGCCACGGCCGACGACGTGCGCCGCGTGGCGAAGCTCAAGCGGCTTCGCACGCTTTGGCTGCCCGACGCGGAGATCAGCGAGCGGGATATCGCCGCAGTGCAACAAGCCAACCCGCTTTGTCGCATCTTGATTGGCGACGCCCCGGTCAGGTCTGTGGGCAAGGACCACATCGCA
>DASVGM010000379.1:0-16591 GCA_036379555.1 Pirellulales bacterium
AAGCGAGCACAACTCGGCGAGCGATCGGGCTCGGACATCAAAGGTTCGTAGCGGTATGGAAAAGCCATCGCGCGGCGGCCGGCCAAACTCGGAAAGCAGACGATCGAACGGCCCCAGCAAGCCGTGGGAAATCGCTTTGCGGAGCGCCGCGAAGCTGTCTCGTTTCCTCGTGTAGCCATCTTTCATCTCCGCGGCGAAATTTTGGCGAAAGTCTTCTATGAACTCATGCTGGTTCGGATCAGCGTCATCGTCACGAAGAAAATCGCTCACGTCGCCCGAATGCTGGAGGGAATAAGCGGCGTACTCCTCCATCAAACGGCACAAAAACTCGGCCAGGCAGCTCAGTGGCCGGCGGGCGTCGGCCGTGTTGGGCCAAGCGGCGGTCGCCTCCTCAATTTCACGGCGCAAACGCTCAAACTCACCCGGCATGACGGCTAACCGCGCTTCTTCGTTGGCGGCCCTACCATCCGCCGCGGGTTCTTTCACGACATGCTCGATGAGCTGGCCCGTCACGCTATTCACGCGCAGCTCGCGGTCGGCCCAGGCGAGCGACAGAATATCACCGTCCCACACCGGTTTCGCTTTGTGCTTGTAAAGAATCGACAACGCCGCCGTCGCCGTCAACTCGAAGTTCAGCTTCACATGGCGGCGATAGCCCTTGCTGACCTTCGTACTCCAGCCGACGCCGAACGTGGCTTTATCTTCGCCGCCCCAGTCGGGCGCGCCGTTGATCACATTCAAACCGGCTTCGGCGATCACCGGGGAAGGAGGCGGCTCGGCAACGATCTTTTGTCGCTGCGGACGCGAATACAAACCGACCCGCTCTTCGTCCATCACAATCGCGTAGTCGAACCGCGGTTCGCCCTCCGCACGGGCATCGGCGGCCCAAGGCTTGACGAATGCGATAAATCCACGCTTCGGCGCGAAGACCAAAACATTATCGCCCGCGCCGTCGCGGAGCACGATCTCCTCGTCACTCGTTTCGAGTCGCTGGAACCATTCCGCCGCTTTCAGCACGGCGGTTTCCTCACGGGAAAGCGATCCGCCAAGCGGGGGCGCAGGCTCATATTCCTCAAGGGTCAGTCGCGGCTTCCATGAATCACCGACCGCTTTCGGCTCGTTCAGCTCCCAATGCACTGAGATAAACCGTCCGGACGCCAACAATCGCCGCTCGACTTGCTCGCGCAATTCGCGAGCAAGCGGCGCCGCGGCGTCCAACGCCAGATACGACATGATAGCATCGCGGCCATTTCGTTCGTTGCCCGTGATGGTGACGTCGCCAAGCACCGACAGCCGTCCCTCATCGCGTAAGTCAACATGGAGCACCGCTTGTTGCGTGGCGCGATCCGCTGTGACCGTTGCGGTGAGCTTGGCCCGATAGTAGCCTTGGTCGCGGATCGCGCTCAACGCGTGTATTCGGAGCCTTTCTTCCACGTCTTTGTTAAACGAGGCAGGTTTGCCGGCGGGCCACAAAGAGCGCGGCTTCGGCCCCTCCGTTTTCGCATGTGTCAGAGCTGAAATGATTCCGTCTGCATCGGCGCGATGGTTTCCGCTCACACGAATGACGCCGTTTGTAAAGCGTTGCCCCTCGTTGACTCGCATCAACAGCTTTTCGCCGGCGGCCTCGACGGAAACTTTGACGTCGGGGAAGCCGGCCGCTCGATAGCCGACCACGGCCTTGTCGCCAACGACCTTAATAAGCGCCGGCAGAGGAGCTTCCGGGACGCTTGCGACGAGCACATCAAGTTCATTAAAAATCGCCTCGCGAATCTCTTCCTGCGAAAAAGTCTGTGCGCCTTCGATTCCGAGCTTTTCCGGGCGTCCGAGCGAACCGACCGGCTGTGAATCCGCTCCGCGCGTCACTCCAACCGTGAAAAAACCAAGGCAGACCGCCAACAGCAACTGATTGGGTTTCATCAACCGACTCCTTTCGAGAAAACAACACCGGCAAATCGCGCAGGACTCTATTCAGTGTGGTTCAATGTAACCGCGCTCGGCGAATTGCGGCAACCTCGGTCGCCAATCCAGCCGCTATTTACCCGTCTGATCGAAGCCTTTATCTTGAAGATGGCCACCGGTGAACCAATTGCTCCATCGTATCGCGGAAATTCCCTTGGAAAAGCAAACGACCAGCGAGAATGGCCATGACCGCCTCGATCAGGCGCTCGCGGCACTCGCTCAAAACATGGCGAATCTGAGCCAGTCTCAAGCCACGCTGACTCAGACCCAAGCCAATCTAACCCAAACCCAGGCCACGCTGGCGCAGAATCAGGTTGCGTTTCTCGGCCGAATGGCGGAAAACGAGCGCTCCTCAGCGGAGCGGTTCGCGCGCATCGAACAAGATATCACGGCCATCATGCGAGTGCTTACCGAACATAGCCGCCTGCTCGAACGATTGCCCGAGGCGGTGCGCGACAAAATCGGCTTTCGAGGCGGACCCGGCAGCGACAACTGACGGCGGCAACCTCATTCGCCAATCCAGCCGCGGCGGGCGTGCTCGCGAAACACCTCCAGCGACTTACCAACCGCTTCATCGAGCGGCGTGTGAGGCGCTGTCGGAAACGCCGCAACAAACGGCTCGTATTCGAGATCGCAGATGAAGGGAACCTCCTCTCTTCCCACGGTGATTCGGAATTGATCTGCCAGGCCCAATCGACCGGCGGCCTGCCGCATGCCGGCCACAATTTGGTCGGTCGTCAAAGTCCGACTGGGAAGCGTAAACGCTTGATACCCGGCGAACGGTTCCAGCGCGGCAAGACCCACCGCGGCGCCGACATCCGGCGCGAACAAATAATCTTGCCGTGAACGAAAGGGAATTTCATAAGGCCGGCCGAGCGCGACGTGCTTCATGGCGGTTGTCGGGCTGGAGGTCAGGCCGGCGTCGCGTCCGGGGCCGTAGAGTACGCCGGGACGGAGGCTAAGTGTCGGCACGCCGGTCTCTTCGCAGAAGAGCCGCGAGAGATGCTCCCCCGCCAGCTTCCAGGTTCCGTAGAGGTTCACCGGCCGCGGTTCGGCGAGCATCGGCACGCGCCCGGCCGGATACGACGCGCGCGGCCCGTAAACGGCGATCGAGCTGGCGAAGATGAATCGTTCCAGCCGCAACCCGGCGGCTTTCATCGCCTCGATCACGTTCAGCGTGCCGCCGAGATTGATTTGCAGGCCCAACTGCCGGTGAGCGTTGCAGTCGGGCGTTTGCAGCGCGGCGAGATGGATAACATGCGTCACCTGCTTGGCCAACAGCAGCTCTCGCAGCGCGCTCTGGTCGGTGATGTCGAGCTTGACGATGGTGAGTCGCGTCTGATCGACGTCGTAAAAGACGCGCTGCGTGCGTTCGTCGCTGACGCTCCGGCTGCAAACCAGCACCGCGGCGTCGGAGTGCCTCAACAGCCACTTCGACGTTTCCGCGCCGATGCAGCCATAGCCGCCGGTTATGAGAATGGTCTTTTGATTCATGTTGCTGTTCCTTACAGAGTGCGCGGCAGCATCCATGAATGTCGCCGATGGCAATCAGACCAGAGAGCATGAGAAGGGATGAGGGATGAGGATTGGGGTAATTCAAAATACCGGGACCGCGCTCGGCCGACAAGCGGTAAAGCCGCGGATAGAGTGACTCGGCTAGAATCGGAACCGCGAACCCAACGTCCCTGCAAAGTCAACGATTTCCGCTCAATCGGTGCAACCCGAACAGCCGACAAACCAGAAGAGCCGGCATTGCCTACCGGACGGGTTTCTCTCAAGTTACGGCGGTTCATGGACCGATACGCGAAAATCTTGGTTGTGGTTTTGCTCGTGGCAACCAGCGCGCTGGCGGCCACGCCGGCCAAGGGTCAACTCATTGGCCTGACGGACGAGATCATTCTCATCTCCAAAGGCCAAAACAAAAAGCGGCAGGTTCAGATGCAATCGCGCTTGGGCGCGGCGCCCGGCGCGGGCGAAGTTCCGTTTCCGAATGATCCCGGCGGACGCGGTGTGGGCATCGATCACCAGGCGAATCCGGCGGCATCGACCGTGCGATTTCGCGGAGGCACGGGCAGCGCGCTATCGGCCCTGTCGGCGCCAGGCGCCCAGATTGTGCGTTCGGCGGCGCCGTTGGGCGTGGCCCAACCGCAAATCAAGGGCGAAGAGTTGCCCCCGCCCTTGTACGGTCCACTCGAATTGCCCAAGGGCGATGTCGAGGGCCCGCCCGACGGCCTCACCTTGGACGCTTGCATCGAACGCCTGGCGCGCTACAACCCTGATCTCAGGGCCAAAGCCTATGAACTGCCGCAGGCACGGGCCGACGTCATTACCGCCGGACTGCGCGGCAACCCGTTTTATTTTTTGTCGGCGAACGATTATCCCTACGCGCCCTATTCGCAAACGCGGCAGGGCGGCATTGGGTATAGTGTCAGTGTGGTGCAACCGGTCGACGTGAATCACAAACGTGCCGCGCGCACCGAAGCGGCTCAGGCGGCGGTGAACGTATTGGAAGCCCAATACAAAAACGCGGTTCGCCTGGCCATCGACGAGCTTTACATGGCGTTTGTCGACGTGGTTGTGGCCCGTGAGACCATCCGCTACGCCGAGGCCAGCCTGGCCGGCGCCACCAAGCGCCTGGAAACGGCCGAGGTGCAACGCAAAGCGTTCGCCATTGCCGACCCCGACTACCAAGATATCGTCATTCAGCAATATGCCGCCTCGATCGGGCTGGAGCGGGCCAGGTCGCAACAGATTCAAGCGCGGCACGCCCTTTCGGTCATCTTGGCGATACCGCCGGAAGCGGCGCCGCGATTGGACGTGCGTGGGGCGATTCGCGACAGCGGCCCGCGGCCGCCTTCGCGCGATGAACTGGTTGACACGGCCTTGCGCGTGCGGCCCGACGTGGCGGCCTTTCGCCTGGGCGTGCGACGGGCGCGAGCCGATCTGCAAGTCAACCGCAAAGAAGTGATTGAAGACGTGTTTGTGATTTACTCGCCGTATCAGACGCAGAGCAATCGCGACGTCAATGGACCGAATTCCGTCAATTTTTCGTTTGGCCTGCTGGGTACGATGCCGCTTTTCAATCGCAACCAGGGCGACATTCGCCGCGCGCAGATCAACATCAGCCAAACGCGCGTCGCGTTGGAGTCGATGGAGCGGCAGGTGATCGCGGAGGTCGAGCGTGCCTACCTGGAGTACCATTCGACGCTGGTTTCAGTCGAGCAACTGGAAAAGACCGTTTTGCCCGCCTCCGAGCGCGTGCGGCAGGGCATCCAGCGGCTTTACGAGCGCGGCGAGAGAAGCCGCTTTGACATTTACGAGGCGCAACGCAAACACAACGAGTTGGTGCGTCAGTACCGCGATGCCGTGATTTCGCATCGTCGTGCGATGCTGCACCTGAACACGGTGGTAGGCCGGCGCGTGCTGCCGTAGCCCTTCACCGAAAGACGCCTCGGCTATCTTGAACGAAACGCTTCTCCATGAATAGAATGGCTGTATGCTAACCAGCGAACAACAAACGGCGGCGATTGAAGGGAAGCCCGTGGAGCTCCGCGAAGGGGATCGTGTGTTTTACGTAATCTCGCAAGAGCAATTTGACCTCTGGCAGCAACTCCGCTCCACCATCGAAGAGATCGACCCATCGTTCTATGAAGCTGACGATATCGCCGAGACCGACAACGGTCATTAGCCCGACTGGGTTCGTCAACCTCAGAGCGTTCCAGATCGCGGTGCCAATCCGCCTAACCATTGCAGGAATTCTGTCGCCGGAGTTCCCCGCGATTCTCGATACAGGATTGAGTCACAACCTGTCCATGCGCGAAGAACACGTACAGCAATGGGTTCAGTTGCCGGCACGGAAAACCGGGATTGTTTTCGTCAACGGGCAGGCGGCGCCGACGATCGAAGCCGATCTCGTATTGGAAGGGATCACATTCCCGCTTCGCGACGGCGTCGTGGCATATCCGCCGCGACATCCATTCGCTCCAAGGTTGCCGACATTGGGACTTCGTGCGCTGGTGCGGAACAATATTCGGCTACTCATCGACGGGTTTGATGTTACGATCATCAGTTAGCGAGCGGCGAGCGGCCTCTGCGCGGAAATAAAAAAAGCCCCGCCTGCCGTCACGGCAAGCGGGGCTTAGGACGGGCTGGACGCCATCTGGGATGGCCCAGCACAGTACGTGCTAATTAGTGGCCACAACCGCAGGTCGGTTCGCAGCAGGCCGGAGCACAGCAGGGCTGGCAGCAGGCTTTGCAGCTACGGCGGTGGTGACGTTGCTTGTGGCAGCGCTTCTGCTTTTTGCAGCAAGGCTCACAGCAGCAGGTCGGCTCACAGCAGGCGGGAGCGGCGCAGCAGGTCGGCTCGCAGCAAGCGGGAGCGGCGCAGCAGGTCGGCTCACAGCAAGCGGGAGCGGCGCAGCAGGTCGGCTCACAGCACGAGTTGCAACAGCCGCCACCGTGGCCGCCGCGCTTCAGGAAACCGGCCTCAGCGTCGTTCGCGAAGTACGAAACGGCGCCAGCGGCCAGCAACAAGGCAAACAAGACTTTCGCTTTCATGGGGAGTCCTCAAATAACAGGAACAGGTTGTTCGTTTTCTCGCCGCGCGTCCGACTCCCTTCAAACACGCATGCGACCATTCTTACTGGGTCCAATCGTCAAACCCTGCCGATGGCGTTAGCTTGCCAAAGTGGTTTCCTGTTATGCCGATCATTCGCTGCGCATCGGCCATAATGAACACCCTGTTTATCGCGATCGCGACGGGCATTTTTCGCCTCCGGCGGCCGTCACCGCCCGCTTTACCGGTACCACCGATTTCAATCGTTAAAAATCAGCGTTGCCCGGCGTGCGCGGGAAGGGAATTACGTCGCGAATGTTCGCCATGCCGGTAATAAACTGCACCACGCGCTCCAGGCCCAGACCAAAGCCGGAGTGCGGCACCGTGCCAAAGCGCCGCAGGTCGGCATACCACCAGTAGCTTTCCGGCGCCAGACCCTGCTCGCGCATGCGCAGCTCAAGCACGTCCAACCGCTCCTCGCGCTGGCTGCCGCCGATGATCTCGCCGACTTTGGGAACCAAAATGTCCATCGCCCGCACCGTTTTGCCGTCGTCGTTCACTCGCATGTAAAACGGCTTGATCGCGCGCGGATAGTCGTACAATATGACCGGGCGGTGAAAGAGTTGCTCGGTCAGATAGCGTTCGTGCTCGGCCTGTAAATCGCGCCCCCAACTCACCGGAAACTCAAACGCCTGGCCCGACGCCTCCAATCGCTCGACCGCCTCGGTGTAGGACAGTCGCACAAACTCGTTACCGACAATGGCCTCTAGCGTGGCGATCACGGTATCGTCGATGCGGGCGTTGAAAAACTGCAAATCCTCAGCCTCTTGTTCCAGCGCGTCGCGGAAGATGCGTTTCAGAAACGCCTCGGCCAGGTCCATGTTGTCGGTCAGTTCAAAAAACGCCATCTCCGGCTCGACCATCCAAAACTCGGCCAGGTGCCGCGAGGTGTTTGAGTTTTCCGCGCGAAACGTCGGCCCGAAGGTGTAGATTTTTCCTAACGCGCAGGCGAAGATTTCACCCTGCAATTGCCCGCTGACGGTCAAATACGCCGGGCGGTGAAAAAAATCCTTCGTATAGTCGAGTTGGCCTTCGGTTTTGGGCGGATTGGCCAGGTCGAGCGTGGTAACCTTGAACATTTCGCCCGCTCCCTCGCAATCGCTGGCCGTGATGATGGGCGTCTGGACGTAGAGAAAGCCTTGCTCTTGAAAGAAGGCATGAATCGAACGGCTCACGCAGTTGCGCAGGCGGGCGATCGCGCCAAAGGTATTGGTGCGCGGCCGCAAGTGCGCGAGCGTGCGTAAAAACTCAAACGAATGCTGTTTCTTTTGCAGGGGATAGGTTTCGGCGTCGGCCCAGCCATGCACCACGATTTGTTCGGCTTGAACTTCGGTTTCTTGTCCTTTCGCGGGCGAGGCTTTCACCAGGCCCTCCACCGTCACGCTGGAACCGGCGGCGAGACGCTTGACCTCGCTCTCATAGTTGGCCAGCGAACCATCGGCGATGACTTGCACGTTGCCAAAGCAGGAGCCGTCGTTGATCTCCAGAAAACTGAAGCCGCCTTTGGAATCGCGGCGCGTACGCACCCAACCTTGCAGGCGCACATGGTGTCCGATGGCCGGGGCCTTTCTCGCCTCGGCGACAGTGATTTTTTCCATGCCGCCAGTATATACCGCGTGCCGCCAAACGCGACAGAGAGCCTTTGTGAGACATTTTGACCCAGTTCACACCTACCGCTGGCAAGCGAGAAACCTTATCTTAAAGCTATGCCAGAACCAATCGCATCGTCGCCCGCGGCAGGAGAAGCCGCTCCTGGCCCTCCCACCTTCGAGCAGGCCCTGGAGCAGCTTGAAGTAATCGTCCATCAGCTTGAAGAGGGCGAAATCGGCCTCGCTCAGGCCCTGGGCCATTATGAAAAAGGAATCGGCCTGTTGAAGCAATGTTACGGCTTGCTGGAACGCGCGGAACGGCGAATTGAGTTGCTCAGCGGCGTGGATGCCGCCGGAAACCCCGTGACTGAACCGTTCGCCGACGAGGCATCGAGTTTGGAAGAAAAATCGCAAAACCGCACTCGCCGCCGTGGCAAAGCCGCCGGCAAGACGCCGAGCGATGAGCCAATGCCAGCCGTCGAGCGGCGCAGCTCGCCCACGGAAATTGCCGATTCCGCCCAAATTCGCATGGACGAGCCTGGCTCGCTGTTTTAGAATCCCGGCTCGTTTTTGGCACTCCAGCGAGGTGAAACCGGACAATGTCAGTCGCGACTTCCGCACTTTCGTTTGAACAGGCGGCCCACGAGCTGCGTCCGCGGATTGAAGAGGCACTTGAGCGTTACATGCGCCGCGGGCCTGGCTGTCCGGCCAGGTTGGCCGAGGCGATGCGCTACAGCTTGCTGGCCCCGGGCAAACGCCTGCGGCCGCTTTTGGTGTTAATGACGGCCAAAGCCTGCGGTGGAAGTATAGACAATGCGATGCCGGCCGCCTGCGCCCTGGAAATGGTCCACTGCTATTCGTTGATCCATGACGATTTGCCCGCGATGGACAACGACGACTTGCGGCGCGGCCGGCCAACCAATCATAAAGTTTACGGTGAAGCGATGGCCATTCTCGCCGGTGATGCGCTGCTGACGCGCGCCTTTGAGATTATCGCTCGCGACGTGCAGCCGCCCGTGGTCGCGGCCGCCTGCTGCGCGACGCTGGGCGAAGCCGCGGGCGCGGCGGCGCTGGTCGGAGGCCAGGTCGATGATCTACTTGGCGAAGAGGGGCATGCGGATGTACAATGTTCAGGTGGGGGCCAAGCTAGTCAAGTTGATGAAACGAGCGGGAGCAAGACGACGGAACAGCTTCTCTCAACCTTAGAATCGATTCACCAACGTAAGACGGGAGCCATTTTTTTGGCTTCGTTGCGACTTGGGGGCTTGACGGCGGCCGCCGGTCCTAAGCAAATACAAATGCTGGATGAATACGGTCGACGTCTGGGGCTGGCCTTTCAGATCACAGATGATCTGCTCGACGTCCAGGGAAATGAGGAGGCGGCTGGCAAGCGTGTTGGCAAGGATGCGGACCGTGGAAAACTTACCTTTCCTGGAGTACTAGGTATCGACGAAAGCGCGCGGTGGGCTAGGCGATTGGTCGCCGAGGCCTGCGAGCTGGTGTCGCCGCTCGGCGCGGCGGCTGAACCACTCGCGTCGCTGGCGCGGTTCGTCGTGGAGCGAGATCGCTGATGGACCATTTGCTTTCAACAATCGAATCTCCCCGCGACCTGCAGGGGTTGTCGTTATCGGAACTGGAGCAGCTTGCCGGCGAAATGCGCGAGGTGCTCTGTAACCTGGTGAGCAGTCGCACCGCTCATTTCGCGTCCAATCTGGGCGTGGTTGAGCTGTGCCTCGCCCTGCATACCACGTTCGATTTCAGTCGCGACCGGCTGATCTGGGACACCGGCCACCAGATTTACCCGCACAAGCTGATCACCGGCCGCTACCATGAGTTCGGCACCATCCGCTGCAAGGGCGGGCTCATGGGTTATCCAAACCCGCAGGAAAGCGACTACGACCTGTTTATGACCGGCCACGCCGGCGCCAGCGTTTCAACGGTGCTGGGGCTGCGTAGCGGCGATGACCTGCTGCCCGGCCACGCCGGGCGACACGCGGTGGCCGTCATTGGCGATGGAGCCTTGCCATCGGGCATGGTCTTCGAGGCGCTGAACAACGCGGGCGGCATGAAGAAAAAGATCACGGTCATTCTCAACGACAACAAGATGTCGATCTGCCCGCGGGTGGGGGGCGTGGCTCAATATCTCGATCGCTTACGCATGAATCCGCTGTATGCGGGCTTGAAGCACGAAGTCGTCAAGGCTCTGAACAAGGTGCCGATTCTGGGCGACCCGGTCGAACGGCTGCTGTGGCAGGCGAAAGAGTCGATCAAAGCGGGACTGCATGGCGGCATGCTGTTTGAAGAGCTGGGGCTGCGCTACGTTGGCCCGATCGACGGCCACAACATCGGCCAGCTCTGCCGTTATCTGAAGCTGATCAAAGATGTTGATGGCCCCGTGCTGCTGCACGTGGTGACTGAAAAAGGGCACGGCTTTCAGCCGGCCGCCCAGGATCCGGTGTATTTTCACACGCCCGCACCGTTTCAGCGCGGCGAAAACGGCACCGTGTCGTTCAAGAAAAGCTCTTCGCGGGCGTATACGAACGTGGCCAGCCAGGCCATCTACGAGCACCTTTCTCAAAACCCGCGCGTGACGGTGCTGACCGCGGCCATGTGCCAAGGCAACAACCTGGAGCGCGTGCGGGCCGATTTCCCCGACCGCTTCTTCGATACCGGTATTTGCGAGTCGCACGCGGTGGCTTTTGCCGCCGGACAGGCCAAGGCCGGCCTGCGGCCGATCGTCGATATTTACAGCACCTTTTTGCAACGCAGCTACGATCAAATCTTTCAAGAGGCGGCGCTGCAAAAACTGCCGGTGACGTTCTTGCTCGACCGCGCCGGTTTGACCGGACCCGATGGTCCCACGCACCACGGCACGTTTGATATTGGCTATATGCGCGTCTTTCCGAACATGGTGGTGGCGGCGCCGGGCGACGAATACGATCTATCGGCGATGCTTGATTTCGCCCTCAACCACGACGCCCCCGTCTCGCTGCGGTATCCCAAGGCGGCGGCGGAGAAAATCGACCGGCCGTTGACGCCCATCGAGTTAGGCCGTTCGGAAATCATTGACTGGGGCGAAGATGGCATGTTCATTGCCTTTGGCACGCTCCTGGGCGACTGCGTGCGGGCCTCTGAAATACTGCGGGCCGAAGGGCTTGACGTGGGGGTATTGAACGCCCGATTTGTCAAGCCGCTGGATACGGAGACGATCTTGCGGGCCTTGGAGTCGTGCGCCTTTGTGCTGACGGTGGAAGAGGGGGCGTTGATGGGCGGTTTTGGCGGCGCGGTGGTCGAAGCGGCGACCGACGCCGGCATTTCTACGGCGCACGTGCGGCGGCTGGGCATTCCCGATCGCTTTATCGAGCATGGCGAACGTGGAGAATTGCTGGCCGACTTGGGGCTTGATGTGGCGGGGCTTGTGCAAGCGGCCCGCGAGCAGGCGTTGCGCGTCGGCGTGTCGAGCGATGTTCGGCGGCAGGTGAGTTAGCGCGACTGTAGGGAACGGACTCCGTGCCGTTCCGTCGCGCACCGATGGACCTTGATGAGCCGCTCGTTGGGCCTTATATTAAACGGCTTGCGAATCAATTATACCGCACGCGGACTGGAATGAGACAATTGGTGCCACTGGAGGATGGGCCTCCTGGCCCGTCACCAGCCAGGGTGACGGCCTGGGAAGGCCATCCTACTCGAGGGCGTAAAAACGCCTCATTCCTGCCCGCGTGCAGTTTAGATCATCACCCGCGGCCTGTGGCGCCAGCGGCTAAAACCGAGGAGAAGTGTTGATATGACAATGGACAAAAGCCTGCAAATCCGGGCTGGATTGGCGCGTTCGCGCAGTGTGCTGAGCCGCGGCGAACGCATTGCCCGCTTGCAATCTTCCGACCGCTGGCAGGAGGGGCAAAGCCCGTTGGGTCTGCCCAAGGTGCGCGTCTACAAGATTTCCATGAAGAAGAAAAAGAAGCGTAAGGAAGAAGAGGGAGAGGGCGAAGGCGCCGCCGCCACCCCCGCCAAGAAGTAACACCATGATTATCGGCGTTCCCAAGGAGATCAAACGGGATGAATACCGCGTTGCCATCCTGCCGGTAGGCGTGGAAGAATTGACACGCGCGGGGCACACCGTTTTAGTGCAAACCGGCGCGGGGCTTGGTTCGGGCATCGCCGATGAACGCTATGCCGAGCAGGGGGCCCGGCTGGTTGCCGGGGCTGAAGAAATCTTCGGCCAAGCCGAATTGGTGATGAAGGTCAAGGAGCCGCTGGAGGCCGAATGGCCGCTCCTGCGCCGCGGCCAGACGATCTTCACCTATTTCCATTTCGCCGCCGACCGCCGGTTGACCGAGGCGGTGCTCGCGTCGGGCGTCACAGCCGCCGCTTACGAGACCTTGCGTGACGATCAGGGCCGATTGCCGCTGTTGACTCCCATGAGTGAGGTGGCGGGCCGCATGAGCATTCAAGAAGGAGCCAAGTTTCTCGAACGGCCGCAAATGGGCCGCGGCATTTTGCTGGGCGGCGTGCCCGGCGTGGCCCCGGCGCACATCACCGTGCTCGGCGGCGGCGTGGTGGGCGCGAACGCGGCCAAGGTGGCCGCGGGGTTTGGCGCCAGCGTCGGCCTGCTCGACGTGAACATGGACCGCCTGCGCTATCTCGACGACGTGATGCCCCCCAACGTCGATTGCCTGTTCAGCGACCGCCATACGATTCGCGAGCAACTCAAACGGGCCGACCTGGTAATCGGCGCGGTGTTGATTCCCGGCGCCAAGGCGCCGCGATTGATCGAGCAGGACGACCTCAAGCTGATGCAGCCGGGCAGCGTCATCATCGACGTGGCGATCGACCAGGGCGGTTGCGTGGCGACCAGCCGGCCGACGACGCACAGCGAGCCGACGTTCATCGTCGAGCACGTGGTGCATTACTGCGTGACGAACATGCCGGGCGCGGTCGGTCGCACCAGCACATACGCGCTTTGCAACGTCACGTTGCCGTGGGCGATGGCGATCGCTCGTCATGGCATTGAGGCGGCCGCGCGAAAGCAGCGGCCGATCGCCCGCGCCATCAACATCATGGACGGCCACGTTACCAACGAGGCCGTGGCCGCCACGTTTGGCATGCCGTTTGAGGCCCGCTTCGCGGAGGGAAAATGAAAGCGATTAAAACAATTTTCACTCCCTGAAAGAAGTGGCTGGTGGTTGGAAATGGGCGACTCGCCGCAACGGCTATGGCGCAGGCCAGTCGTCGCCAATTCCCAACCAACAACCACTTCAAACACAAACGTCGCGTGGGCATCGCCCACCGTAAATTCATGGTGGGCAATGCCCACCCTACCATTTTGCGACCCAATCTTGCGGCCTTGAACCGCTTTACCAATCGCCAAACGAATCCATGCCCAAACGCATCTTCAACTCTTCAAACTGCTGGTAGTAGTCGTCGCTCGAAGAGTGTACGTGTTCCGCCTCTGTGATGAACTTCATTTGATCGTCGCACGAGACGCCTTGCTCTGAGAAAATCCGTTCAAATTCGCTCAGGTTTTCGCCGTACACGATCAACAGCTTGTGTTCGTCAAACTGCACCTCTTGCGGAATGCCGGGGTTCAGCACCGCGATGCCCGTGCAGCCGTCGTTCGTTAATAGATCTTCGTAATCGTAGAGGATGCTCTTTAGCACGGGCATGTCGATATGCTCTCGATAGAGGTCGACATGGCCCCGATTTTGACGGTTATGACTGGTTTCCAGCACGACATCGACCTCGCAGCCCAGGGGATCGAGCAGGTCCATGAAAACCTCGAACAGTCGCTGGCTCGACGCGGCGCCCATCAGCACCGGCACACTGGAGCGAGATTGCTCGTCGTGGTAAATGTCGTGCCGATAGCCCTGGCAGGGGACGACCTGCAAATCGTAGGAAGGACGAATCGCGTCGGTGAGCAGGAAACTGCCGTACCGCGACACGCCCAGGTGCGCTTCCAGTTCGTCTTCGCTGAGCCGTTCAAAGCTGCTGGCGCCGCCGGTGGGAGCGGCGCCGTCGCGAAACACGTTGCGAAAAAACTTCTTCAAAAAGCCCATGTCAGCCCAAAGCCTCTAGCGTGGTGTATTCCCCTCCGGCTGCGTTTTGCCTCCTGCGCCACGGCCACGACTCTACGTTACCTTACAAAATCGGTAGTTTCACGAACCGGCGCCGATCCCGTCATAGGCAAGTCGGCACGTGGTTCGGTTTTGGCCCGCACGGGCGGAACCATCGTTTTCTTCGCCCTGCCCGGCGCCTCCGGCCTCATGCGAGGCGCGGCGCCGCGGTGAGCGAAATCGTCACAAAACTATTTTAGCACCTGATGCCGGTAAGGGCGTCGAAGTGAAGCTCTTTCGAGCCGGATTTTCTCTTTTCGGCGGAGAAACTCTGCCGACGGCGCAAAGACGGCCGCCGCGCGCTTTTGCCCAGGCGGCGTTCCGCGAGAAACCGGCAATCATTGACAAAAAAACGAGCGCTTTCGTCAACATGCCGGCGGCGTCCTGCCTGGGAACTTCCCACAAAACGGCGGGCTTTCTTGGAGGATGGGCTTCCTAGCCCGTCACGAATCACCGTGACGGCCTGGGAAGGCCATCCTCCGGCGATAGCCGCCTCGTTGTCGTTCCTACTTTGATACGTGCGAGGCGCCGCGATCGTTCGCGCGACCGCCGGTGGAAACTCACGGCGCGGCGAAGTACAATCCTGTGGTATCCGACGGGCATCACACGCATTGTTTCGACGCTATCCGAAAACACGGATTTCACCGCGACAGCGTATCGTGGGGCGGCTCGCCGAGCCGTCTTTCGCTTCCAGACGGGCCGGCGGCCCGCCCCACGGCGAGTTTTCGGACACCCTCTAAAGCGCCTGATAAGACGAAAGACAGTGGTAACATGAATCGCAAACGCTTATGGATTTCCCCGCCGCCGCCGATTGTGCTGGCAATGACGCTCGTTCTTGCCTTTGCCGGCTTGGCCGCGGCCGCCGATGCGGGTCTGCGGGCCGGCGCGGCCGTCAGCAACATCACACCGCCCTTGGGCGGCGATATCGTGGGCAACTTTTTGCCCATCACCGCCAAACACATTCACGATCAACTTCACGCCCGCTGCCTCGTGCTCGACGACGGCCACACGCGGCTGGCCCTGGTTGTTTGCGATCTGCTTGGCATCGACCGCGTGGTGAGCGATGAGGCGCGAAAGCTCATCGACAAGGCCACCGGCATTGGGCGCGAACAGGTGCTCATCAGCGCCACGCACACGCATTCGGCCACCAGCGCGCTGGGCGAAGAGCGTTTCCGGTTCGACCAACCGCTCGACGAATATCAGCGATTTGTGGCCACGCGCATCGCCGATGGCGTGGCCTGCGCGGCCAATAATCTGCGGCCGGCCGAGTTGGCCTTTGTCACCGTCGAAGCGCCCGAACACGTTTTTAATCGCCGCTGGCACATGCGGCCGGGAAGCATTCCGCCCAACCCCTTCGGTGGCAGCGATCTGGTGAAGATGAACCCGCCGGCGGGCAGCCCGAATCTGCTCGATCCGGCAGGCCCGACCGACCCGACCGTTTCAATCATCGCCGTGCGCGGCGTGGATGGGCGGCCGATTTCGGTCTTTTCGGCCTATTCGTTGCACTATGTGGGCGGTGTTGGTCCGGGTCACATTTCGGCCGATTACTATGGCATGTTTTGCGACGAGTTGGCTCATCTGCTCGACGCCGAACGGCTCGACCCGCCGTTTGTGGCCATCATGGCCAACGGCACCAGCGGCGACATCAACAACATCAATTTTCGCACTCCGCGGCCGCGCGCCGAGGCGTATCACCAGATGCGCGTGGTGGCCCACGACGTGGCCCGCAAGGTGGCCGACGGCTTGGGCGCGGCGAAATACACGGCGGCCATCAAACTCGACGCGCGCTATCGCGAACCGCAAATCGCCGTGCGCCTGCCCGACGAAGAACAGTTGGCCTGGGCGAATAAGAGACTGGCAGGCGCTGCGCCGGAACCAGGTAAGGCTGATCTGTCGTACATTTATGCCAAGCGCGTTTTGGAAATGGCCAAGTACCCGGTGAAGATTCCCATCGCGCTGCAGGTCTTGCGTATTGGTCCGGTTTGCATCGGCACGATGCCCAACGAGGTGTTCAGCGAGATCGGCCTGGACTTCAAGCGTCGCGCGCCGCTGGCCGGTTCATTCATGGTGGAATTGAATCACGGTTATTACGGCTATTTGCCCACGCCACGGCAGCACGAACTGGGCGGTTACGAAACCTGGCTGAGCACCAACCGCCTCGAAAAGCACGCCTCGGAAAAGATGCTGGCCGAGTTGTTGGAAATGTCGGCCGAGATCGCGAAATAAACTATTCTGCACGCGGGCAGGAATGAGACAATCGACGCCACCGGAGGATGGGCCTCCTGGCCCGTCACCAGCTAAGGTGACGGGCTAGGAAG